>JABDJY010000494.1 GCA_013003285.1 Alphaproteobacteria bacterium
CGCTATCTATCTATTCGAAGGCACGCGCCGCACAACCCGAAACGGCTATTCAATCTCCGACATTCTGTATTTTATCGGCATCGTCATGGCGGTGCTGTGGTGGGTCGACAATGTGCAGGAATTGCGCGAACGGTCCGGCTCGGCCGTGCCGTCACTGTTGTTCATTTATTCTGTCATGATGGTTTCGGTGAGCTTCGAGATCGCCCGGCGAATCGTCGGACCGCTGATCCCGCTGCTCGGCTTTCTGTTTTTCATCTATTCCTTCGAAACGGTTGCGGAACGGATGCCCGGCATTCTGAATTATCCGGGCTACGACGCCGAGACTGTCATGGAATTTCTCATGGCGTCGACCGAAGGCATGTTCGGCTTGATCGCGAATGTGTTTGCGACGTTCATCGTTATCTTCGTCGTCCTGGGAGCATTCCTTGAGAAAACCGGTCTGGGCGCTGTCATTATCAATACAGCCTACCGGATGACCGGCGCCAAAACCGGTGGCCCCGGTCTGGCTGCCGTCGTCAGCAGCGGGTTCTTCGGCATGATTTCCGGTAGCGGCGTCGCCAATGTTATGACCACGGGCACGTTCACTATCCCGCTGATGAAGCGGGTCGGTTACAAATCCGACTTCGCTGGGGGCGTCGAGGCAGCCGCGTCAACCGGTGGCGCCTATATGCCGCCGATCATGGGCGCCGGCGCGTTTCTGCTCGCAGAGCTGACCGAGACCAGCTACTTCACCATCGTCAAGATCGCGGTGATTCCGGCAATTCTGTACTATTTGTCGGTCGGCCTGATGGTCTATTTCCGCGCGGTCCGAGATCGCCTGCACGGCGTGCCGCCGGAAGAATTGCCGCAATGGGGCGATATCATTCCGCGCTTGCACCTGTTGCTGCCGATCCCGGCTATGGTGTTTTTCCTCATGATCGGCGATTCGCCGTTTCTCTCGGCGGCCAAGACGATCGTGCTGATCATCATGCTGAAGCTGATTGATCTGCTGTCGACGATTCCGACGACACGCTCGAAAACATCATGGAAACCCTATTTGGCGATTTCGTTCGCCGTCGGCGTTTTCGTATTCTTCTTCGGCATGAAGATCGGCCCGCCATTTTCTTGGCTTGTCGAAGACTATGTCGGCATCGGTATTGGCGATGCAGGCTATTGGGTCGTATTCACATTTATCCTGTTGAAGATCGGCGAAATCATGATCCTAGGCCCGATCGATATCGCCGATCGGGTGGACGTCTCAACCGCGTCGGAGCGGATGATCGGCTTACCGAATGACGTGAAGCAGCTGCGCGGCTTGGGTGATGCCTTTGCCGAGCTGGTTCGGACCACATGGCTGTCGATGGAAACCGGCGCCCGCAACACGCTGGTTGTCAGTTGCATCACCGGCGTGTTGGGCATTCTGCTGTCGGCCGCGACCAAGTCCGATCTACCGGGCCGCGTTGCGTCGTTGCTGGTTGAGGCCAGCGGCGGCTTCCTGCCGATCACGATTATTCTGGTCATCATCGCCGGTTATATCGTCGGTATGGGCCTGCCGATTGCGGCTAGCTATGTGATCCTGGCGATCTTCGCGGTTGGCGCCTTGACCGATCTCGGCGTGCCGACCCTGGCCGCACATATGATTAGCTACTGGGTCGCGGTCATCAGCGCGGTGACGCCGCCGGTGGCGCTTGCTGCTTTTGCCGCCAGTTCCATTGCGCAATCGGACCCGGTGAAAACGGGGAACCAGGCGTTGAAAATGGCGTCGATGATTCTGATCATGCCCTTCCTGTTCGTCTATACGCCGTTGCTCCTGATCGGCTCGACCTTCGATATCGGGATAACGGTGGCGGCCTGCCTGCTCGGCGTTGTTGCCTGGGCCAAGTTCTTCGAGGGCTATGGCGGCGGCCGGCATATACCGTTTGAGCGGGGGTTATGGCTGGCCTCGGCACTCTGTTTGCTCTTGCCGGTGGGTAATTTCATCGTCTTTATTTCGGGCGGCGAGGGCGACCTGCGCTATGAGGCCTATGTGGTCGGCGCCATGCTTCTCGTGGGCATTTATGCCTATCAATATATGGGCCGTGATCGAGCGCCAGCGTAGCGGGATTGTTTCAAAGAGAATTGCTTGCCATTCCCGCCGTAGCGAAGCGGCAGCGGATGGTGCCGGCTAGAGAATTCGAACCCCCGAACTACTGATTACAAAACAGATGCGTCCCTAATCTAAATATCGGATATTTCGGAATGTTTCCGGCTTATGTTCGTTCGTGTCCGCAATCGGTCCGTATTTCACAGGCAAAATTCAACTCGGCAGTCGTGAAACATCTCAGTTGTGCTCGTGGTAGGTAACCATCCTGATATCTGAGCATCTGAGAAATCAGGTGCCCGGGCACGTATTGCAGTTCCGAGCGTTGTGGTGACGATTGCGTTGTCCGCCGTAAGGTCGGCGGCCTCCGCATTTGAGACAGAAGACATTGTTAGTCACCCTCTGTTAAGAGCTGTAAAAGCGGGATTCTCCAAATACGGCAGGTTTCCACCTGAAATTAGGCATGGATATGCTGATGTTCACTAATTGCGGCCTCTCCCACAAGGGCACTTTTTGTATGTCACACCGGGCTCGTGGTTCTCTCCGGGGTCGGGAACGTTTAGCGGCCCGCCCCATGATGGCGTCGGGGACTGGATGTCTCC
>JABDJY010000308.1 GCA_013003285.1 Alphaproteobacteria bacterium
ATTATGTACTGATCCTGCCGTGGAACCTGCGTAACGAAATCACAAGCGATCATGGCTATATTCGCGACTGGGGCGGCCGATTTGTGGTCGCCGTACCAGAAATTGAGATCGAGCCGTGATTTTTCGCGATACAGATATAGAGGGCGTGAAAATCGTCGAATTGGAACCGGTCGCCGATGCACGTGGGTCTTTCGCGCGCAGTTTTTGCACCGAAGAGTTCGCCGCCGCTGGCATGGCTCTGAATGTGGTACAGACCAATATATCGCGCAATAAAAGCCGGGGAACGCTGCGCGGCCTGCATTTCCAAGCGGCGCCGGCGCCCGAGCCCAAACTGGTGCGCTGCACCGCCGGTCGCATTTTCGATGTGGCGGTCGATTTGCGCCGCGCATCGCCGAGCTTTTGCCGCTGGACTGGCCACGAATTGGATGCCGAGACACAAAATGGCTTGTTCATCCCGGCCGGCTGCGCCCACGGATTTCTGACCTTGAGCGATGATGCCGAGATTACCTATTTGATGGGCGCGGCCTACGTCGCCGATCTGGCGCGCGGCGTGCGTTGGAACGATCCAGCCTTCAACATCGCCTGGCCGTTTGAACCCACCATCCTGTCCGAGCGCGACGCGGCCTATCCCGATTTCGACCCTGACGCTAGGGGAGACAGCCCATCGTGACCGACACCAACCCGCAACGCGCGCTCATCACCGGCGCCACCGGCTTCATCGGCTCGCGCCTGGTTCAACACCTGGTGCGCGACGGTGTTGAAACAGCCATCGTCGCCCGGCCAAGTTCGTCGTTCGATCAGCTTGGTGGCGCCGCGAACCAGGTCGAAGTGTTGCGCCACGACGGCTCCACCAGCCAACTGACCGAATTCGTCGGGAAATTCTCGCCGGAGATCGTGTTTCACCTGGCGGCGAATTTCATCGGCGTCCATTCGAGCGACGACGTGGCGCCACTGGTCGCCGACAATGTGGCCTTCACGGCGCAACTCTGTGAGGCGATGGTCACCGGCGATATACGCTGCCTGGTGGCGGCGGGTACCGTTTGGCAACATGCGAAAAGTCCGCCGGGCGATCCAATCCCGACCCCAAATTCGCTCTACGCCGCCACCAAGCAGGCGGCCGAAGACATCATCGCCTACTACGCCCAAACCGGCGCCCTATCGTCCATAGCCTTGAAAATTTACGATTCCTACGGGCCCGGCGACACACGGCCGAAATTGTTAAGCGCGTTGGCCGCCAAATCCGCCGCCGGGGAGACGCTCGACGCCACCTCGGGCAAACAGCAACTACATCTGGTCCATGTGGACGATATCGCCGCCGCCTTCCGTCATGCCGGCGAAATGCTGATATCCGGCCAGTCGAGCGGACACCAAAGCTACACCCTGCCGTCAGACGAAGCGGTCGACCTGCAAACGCTCGTCGCCATCTGGCAGGAAGCAACCGGCCGCACTATCGACGTTGCCTGGGGCGCCCGTCCCGACCGGCCCGGCGAGATCATGGTGCCCTGGGAAGGTACGCGCCTGCCCGGTTGGACGCCAAAAACTCCTTTAAAAACAGGCTTTAAGACGTTATTTGACGCTTAAATCAAAATTTAGGCCTGTCCGCCATACTTTGTCCCGTAAAACAAGTATGCGCGTGACGTTGCCCCGATGGGTGTTAAGTTTGCGACCAAACGGAAGACACATAATTAGGTTTCGTCCGGTCGGCATTGTTGACGCCGGCGTCTCAAGGTGAAGTACGTGAACCGTCGACTGATATCATTTGCGATCAAGTTCGCCGTTTCCGCCGTCCTGCTATGGCTGCTGGCGCGCGGCATCGATGTGGACGCGGTCGGCCGGCAGATTGCCGGCGCCGATCCGTTCATGCTGATCGTTGGTGTGATTCTCGCCGCGGCGGTGATCCCCATGGCCGCCATTCGCTGGCAGATGGTGACCCGGGCGATCGGCCAACCGGTTTCGCTGCGTGACACGCAATCGATCACCTGGATCGGCTGGTTTTTCAACCAAACGCTGCCGTCGACAATCGGTGGCGACGCGGTGCGCGTCTATCTGGCCTATCGGACCGGCATCACCAAAAAGGGCGCCATACACGGCATTCTTCTCGACCGGCTCATGGGCCTGTTCGTTGTCCTGGCTCTGGCGACAATTTTTCTGCCCCCCCTCCTCGCCGGGATAACCGTCGATTTCCAGAAGTGGTTTCTGATTGCTTTCATCGTTGCCGGTTATGGTGGCTATACGGTGTTATTTCTGACCTCCGCGCGTTTCGCGGAACCCTTGGACAATTACCGCTTGGGCCGAATGGCGCGCGAACTATCGCACGATGCCCGCGGAACGTTACTTTCGCCCTCGCCCGGCGGGGTCATTTTGGTCATTTCCATTGTGCTGCAAATTGTTCAGAACGCCTCGGTCTACGCCATCGCCATCGCCGTCGGCGTCGAGGTAAGTTTTTACGCCATCATGGTCGCCGTACCGGCGGTTCTGCTCATATCCAGCCTACCGATTTCGCTGGCCGGCTGGGGCGTTCGCGAACAATCGATGGTGCTGGCCCTGGGCGCCATGGGGGTGGGATCGACCGACGCGCTGGCCATCTCGGTGCTACTGGGCCTGAGCTGGATCGTCATCGGACTGCCCGGCGCACTGGTCTGGCTCGGCCATCGCCGGCGGGGGGAAAGCCTGGAGGACGCGGCACAGGTTAGCGCCGGAACCTCCGATTAGCTTCGCCTACCCTCTCCTTTAGGGAGAGGGGCTTGTCGCCGTCCCCTACCAGACCGACCAGCCGGCATCGACGATGATGGTTTCGCCATGGACCATTTTGGAATCGTCGGTGGCGAGGAACACCGCCGCCCCAGTCATGTCGTCGGGGTCCATGAAATCGATGCCCGTGGGGGTCAGCGTGCGCATCAGCTCCATATATTCCTCGTTGCCGGGGCCGCGCACATGGGCATTGAGCGGGGTCGCCACATTGCCCGGCGCGATAGAGTTGACGTTGATATTCTCCTTGCCCAGCTCCGCGGCGAGCGCCCGGGTCATATTGACCACGCCGCCCTTCGACGCGCAGTAGCCAGGGCAGTTGGGAAAGGCGCCGGTGCCGGCGATCGACGAGATGGAAATGACTTTACCGCCGCCATTCTCGCGAAAATGCGGCACGATTGTCTTCACCATGAAGAAATAGCCGCGCAGATTCAGGTCTAGCTGTTCGTCCCAAATTTCCTCGGTGGTCTCCATGACCGGCACGGTGCGAAACACGCCGGCATTGTTGACCAGCACGTCGATGCGGCCGAATTCCTCGATCGCGGCCGCTTGCAACCGCTCGATTTCCGACACTTTCGACACATCGGCCTTGAACACCTTGGCGGTACCGCCGGCATCGTTGATCGCCTGGGCGACAGCATTGGCGCCATCGTCGTTGCTCTTATAATTGATCGCCACCTTGGCGCCCTCTTTGGCAAACCGTTTGGCAATCGCCTCGCCGATACCCACCGAAGCACCGGTGACCAGGGCAACCTTATCCTGCATTCTCATAACTCGCCTCCTTACATGTAAACGTTGGTTCGATAGTTCTTAGTCGCCGCGCAGGGCAGCGGTTTGTTCGGGATCGATTTCGCCGGCTTGGGTAATGGCCACGGCGTAGATTTCAGCGGCGCGTTCACGGCTAACCAGGCCTTCGCGCACATCGTGGCGCACCCGCTCGGGATCGCGGGTACGCGGATCGCCATAGCCGCCGCCGCCTTGGGCAATGGAAACTAGGGTTTCGCCATCCTCGACCCAGACGATCGAGCATTGGTCGAGCACTTCGATTTCTTTGTTGCGCATCCGCTTGAGCTGTTCCGACGGTTGCGAGGCATGGCCGGCGCGCGCGCCCTGCGGCACATGGATCTTACCGTCGGCGACGAAGCCCGCCTCCATGCGGCAATCGACCGGCCCGAACTCTACCTCAATGGCCGGGGCGCCGCGATAACGGCCGGCGCCCTCGCTATCGGGGATCAGCCGGCGGGTGTTCACATGGATCGGCGTGTAGACCTCGTCGAGCTCGACACTGTCGATGAAACACATGCCGCCATTGCCCACATGGAGCATGGTCAGCCAGGCGTCCTGGTGCGGTGCGCCGGCGCCCGCTGTGTGACCAAGAAAGAGCTGATTGACATAGGGCTTGCCGCTGCGCGGATCGATGCCGGAGACCACCGAGGTGGAGGGCGGACAGAAACAGCCGACCTCGCCCATGCCGAAACCGTCACCCAATTCGGCCATGGCGCGCTGGGTCGCCGACACGATGCGGTCGGCCAGATTGGTCGTCGAGGCCGAACAGCTGATCGGGTGGCGCGGAATGCCGACCACGCCGGCATCCTTCAGCTGCAATTTCACCCGGCGCAGCGAGCCGGCATTTTTCGGCACCGTATGGTCGATGGAATTGAACACGCCGATATAGGCCGCGGTGCGGGTGCAGGCCTCCGACACGTTCAACCCGCAATTCATCTGGTCCGCATTGTCGCGCAGATCGACCTCTATCATCGCCGCGTCGGCATCGACCGTCACGGTGGAGGTAACGGTAATGCCCTCGTCGGGGGTGCCCGGGATCGCGTCATGGGTCGATTGCGCACTCGCCGTGCCGCCGGGAACCTCGCGCACCGCGTCGATCATGCGCTTTTCGGAATATTCGAACCACTGGTCGGTGAAGGCGTGCAAGGTCTCCCAGCCGACCTCGCGGCCCAGCGCCAGTAATTCGCGCTCGCCGATCAGGGTCGAGCCCAGCATCGCCAGAAAATCACCGTACCATTGCTCGGGCACGCGAATGCGCATCTGGCACATGCGGATGATATCGTCGATGGTCTCGTAATCCTTCATCACTTGCACGGCGGGAAAGATCAACGCGCCCTCTTCGTACACATCGCGCGCGGTGCCGTGATAGGTGGTCGGGATCGAGTTGCCGATATCGGCCTGGTGCGCCTTGGCCAGCAGGGTGAAATGATGGGTCCCGTCATCGTCGATCACCGGCATGATGATGGTGTGGTCGGCCGGGTGGGAACAACCGTGATAGGGCGAGTTGTGCAAAAACGCGTCGCCCTTCTTTAGCGCAGGATGAAACTCCACCATCGACGCCGCCATGATATCCGGGCCCGACAGCACATGGATCGGCAGGCTCTCGGCCACCGCCAGAAGCTGGTGGTCGGCGGTGAGGATACAGCAGGAGAAATCCTTGGCCCGATTGAGCACCCCGGAACGGCCGGTGCGCAACAAGGTGTTGCCCATCTTCGAGGAAATCCCCTCGAACCGATTGGCGAGAATGGCGAGTTGCGCGCCGTCGAGTTGTTTCTTGGCTTGATCACTCATAATCCGGCCCTCCCTTTACGGCCGCATCAACAGGCTGCCAGCTTCGGTGCGCTGGAACATCGTATCGCCGTCAGCGACGACGGTGGTAAACGGCGACTCGATGATCGCTGGCCCGCTATGTTCGACCCCCGATTCCATGGTCTCGAAATCGTGCAGGACCGCCTCGACTTCGCCCGCGCCGGAGAAATAGACCTTGCGGCTGCCTGAGACGGATCGATCCGCCCCCGCGCCCAAACGCCCGCCTTCACCGGCCCGCAAGCGGCAGCGTGCCGTCGCCGTCCAACCGACAAATTCGATGACCGAGCCGGGATCGCGGATGGCGAAGATCTGCTCGTGCATGGCGTGGAAGCTCTCCACCAGCGCCGCTAATTGAGCGTCGTCGGCAAACATGTCGTTGGCCAGCGGCACCTCGATCTCCCACACTTGCGAGGCATAGCGCGCCTCGACCGTATATTCAATGTCGTGGCTCGCCGCGCCGGAACCGGGGCCGTCGATGAAGACCTGGCACTGGCCGCGCAATTCTTCGAGCACCCGGTTCACCCCCTGGCTGTCGAACTCGCCCGATGTGGTGAAAAATGTCGCCCGATATTCGTTGGTCAGATCGGACATCAGCGCGCCGGCCGCGCTCAAGCCTGCGCCGGTTTCCGGTATGAGCAGGGTCGGACAGCCGAGCCGCCGGGCAATGAACACCGAATTCAGGCCCGCCGCGCCGCCGCCGCCGATCAGCACCGAATCCGCCGGGTCGATGCCCTGGTTGACAGTGATATCGGCGATGGCCTGAACCATATTTTCCGTCGCCACGCTGACGATCGCCGCCGCCGCATCCATCACCGAGATACCCAGCGGCGCGGCGACCTTGTCTTCCACCACCTTCGCCGCGGCCGCGGCGTCGAGCTGCATGGTGCCGCCGAGGAAATAGTCCGGGTCCACATAGCCCAGGGTCAGACACGCATCGGTCAGGGTCGGCTCGGTGCCGCCGGCGTCGTAGCAGACCGGACCCGGCACCGCGCCGGCGCTTTGCGGCCCCACATGCAACAGTCCACCGGCATCGACCCAGGCGATGGAGCCGCCGCCGGCGCCGACGCTCTTGATGTCGATCGAGGGGAAGCCGGTCATATGGCCGCGAAACGGCTGGCCGATCCAGGTCTCCTTGGTCAGCGGAATGCGGCCCTGGCGGACTAGGCTGACATCGTAGGTGGTGCCGCCGGTGTCGGCGATGATGACATTGGGCGCGTCGGAATCCTCGCGCGCATAGTGACGCCCGGCGATGGGCGCCATGGAGGGGCCGGAGTTGATCGCGTGGATCGGCTTCTGCGCCAAATCGCTGGCGTCGAGCATGCCGCCC
>JABDJY010000025.1 GCA_013003285.1 Alphaproteobacteria bacterium
ACGTGGTCTGGTAGATCGGCGCCGCCCGGGCGCCGGTGACCGGATCGGGATGCTGGCCCGCGTGCAGGCTCAGCGTATCGAATTTCAGAAATTTTGCCTCGACCATCGTGCCTGTCCTGCCGAAAAGGGATCAAAGCGCGAGCCGCCAACACGGCGCCCGCGCGACAATGCGGCGGAACATAAACTATCCGGCGCGCGGCTTGAACCGGCGCGGCGAAGCTAATTGCACAAAGAAAAACCGCTCCGAAAGGGGGAGCCTTCGGAGCGGTAAAGTCAACAGGGAGGCATCAAGAGAGGATCTAGGGAGGATCCAATCGATGGGTTCATACAAGAACCATCACGGCCAAATATCGGCTAAAAGTGTTAACAAAACATTACCAAAGCCAAGTAAAACGGGCCCGGAAATTCCGGACCCGTTTTCACGTAACTAGCTGATATTATTGATTTTTAGGTATCGTTATTGCTCGATCCGCCAATTCGCACATCGGCCATCCAGTCGGGAATCCGGCTCGGCACCGCCGGTTCTTCCTGGGGAATCAGATCGGCGCTAATCGGCGCGGTGGTATTCTCAGCCGGTTTACGGCCCGCCTTACGGCCTTTTTCAATGGCCTCATCCAGGTCCATCTGCCGGCACAGCCCGATGGTCACCGGATCGCGGGGCTGAATCTGCGACGAGTTCCAATGAGTCCGGTCACGGATCGCATTGATGGTCGGCTTGGTGGTGCCGATCAGTTTCGATATCTGGGCGTCGCTCAGCTCGGGGTAATAGCGTATCAGATAGGCGATCCCGTCGGGCTTGTCCTGGCGCTTCGACAGGGGTACGTAGCGCGGCCCCTTGGTACGTTTGACCGGCGCCGGATTTTCCGTCGTCTTGACCTTCAAACGGGCGGAAGGGTCGGCCGAACAACGCTCGATCTCGTCCCAGTCGAGCTGGCCATTGACCACCGGATCCAGGCCGAGCATGCCAATGCCCACCTCGCCGTCGGCGATGCCCTGGATTTCAAGTTTGTGCATACCGACAAAATCAGCGATCTGATCAAAGGTCAGCGCGGTATTTTCGACCAGCCAAATGGCGGTCCCTTTCGGCATCAATGGGTCTGCCATCGAACCTCCTCACGACAAATTGGCGCTCTACAAGTCCCTTGTAGGCCAACGTGCAGGTTAAATTTCAAGGGTTTAAAGCTATCCCCTATATAGGCTGCCGCGCCACAATTGCAAAGCGCGACTATGCATTACTCAATATGATTTTACCGATATGACTGCTGGATTCCATTAGTTCGTGGGCCCGCGAAGCCTCGGCCAAGGGAAATGTCTGGTGAATCACCGGGCTGATCTTGCCCGCGTCGAACAGCGGCCAAACCCGTTCGCGCAAGGAATCGGCGATTTCACCCTTCATCGCCACCGGCCGCGGCCGCAACGTGGAGCCGGTGACCGTCAATCGCCGGGTCATTACCCGGCCCAGATCGAGTTCACCCTTCACGCCCCCCATCAGGGCGATTTGGAGCAACCGCCCATCGGGTTTGAGCAGGCGGATATTTCGCGGCAGATAATCGCCCCCGACCATGTCGAGAATGACATCGACCCCGGCCTTGTCGGTGAGCGCTCTGATCTCATCGACGAAATCCTGTTCCTTGTAATTGATCGCCGCCGTCGCGCCGAGTTCTTCGCAGTACCGCGCCTTCGCGGCATCGGCGACGGTGACATAGGCGGTCGCGCCAAATTCCCGCGCCAACTGAATGGCCGTGGTGCCGATGCCGCTGGAGCCACCATGGATCAGGATCGATTCGCCCGCCGCCAACCGGCCGCGATCGAAGACATTGCTCCACACCGTGAAAAAAGTCTCCGGAATACCGGCCGCCTTCACCATGTCGAAACCGCTCGGCACGGGCAGTGCTTGTGCTGCCGGCGCGCTGACATATTGGGCGTAGCCGCCCCCGGAAACCAAGGCGCAGACCTTGTCGCCTTCTTGCCACTGGGTAACGCCGTCGCCAATCGCGGCCACTTCGCCGGCGACCTCGAGCCCCGGTAGATCGGACGCGCCGGGCGGCGGCGGATAGAGCCCCATGCGTTGCGCCACATCAGGGCGATTGACTCCGGCCGCGCCTACCGCGATCAATATTTCGCCCGCCTCAGGAACCGGGACCGGTCGTTCGACCGGCCGTAAGACTTCCGGTCCCCCGGACTCGGCGATCTCGATCGCCGTCATTGTCGTCGGCAAGCCCATCTCACATACTCTCCGAAATCAAAATTACGGCCCGCGGAACAGCTGCAAGGCCTTGCGGGGGCACTTTAGGCAGGTCAAACTTTGGGCACAACGCCACAGAGATTATCTAAGTGATTATCCAATTGATTATCCAGGTCAGTATCAAGTGGGGCGGTAAGGATGAGCTTTGACGAAGACCTAGAACCTCAGCACCCGGCGAATGCCAAAAAATTCGAGCCGGTCAAACTCGAAGACTTGTCGGTCGAGGAAATGAGGGAGTATATCGAGCACGCAAAACAGGAGATTCTGCGCGCCGAAGCGGAGATTAAGGGCCGCGAAACGCTACGCGGCGACGCGGACTCGCTGTTTAAAAAATAACACGCGGCACCAGACGTTTGGGAGAGAAGCATGAGTAATCCGTACGAAACCGATATGGATAAGAACGCAGCCAATTATACCCCGCTGTCGCCGCTGAGTTTTATCCGGCGAACCGCATCGACCTTTCCAAACCGGCCGGCGGTCATTCACGGCAGCATCCGGCGGAACTGGGCCGAGACCTATGTCCGCATGCGCCAACTCGCATCCGCCCTCTCCCAGCGCGGCATCGGCATCGGCGATTGCGTCGCCGTGATGGCGCCGAATATTCCGGAAATGATGGAAGCCCATTTCGGCATTCCCATGACCGGCGGCATCATCAACGCCATCAACACCCGTCTCGACGCTAAGACCGTCGCCTTTATCCTCGACCATGGCGAAGCCAAGATCCTGCTCACCGACACCGAATTCGCGCCGGTCATCAAGGAAGCGCTGGAGTTGGTAAAGACCAAGCCGCTGGTCATCGACATTTGCGATTCCCAAGGCCCCGGAGGCGAACAGCTCGGCGACCTCGACTATGAGGCCTTTATCGCCGCCGGCGATCCCGACTTCGAATGGTCTCTGCCCGACGATGAATGGCGCGCCATTGCACTGAATTATACGTCGGGCACCACGGGCAACCCCAAGGGTGTGGTCTATCACCATCGCGGCGCTTACTTGAACGCCATGGGCAACGTGTTCACCTGGGGCGCCACCAGCCACCCGATCTATCTGTGGACGCTGCCGATGTTCCACTGCAATGGCTGGTGTTTTACCTGGGGTATCGCCCAGGTGGCCGGCACCCATGTGTGCCTGCGCCAAGTGGTGGCGAAGGATATTTATGCCGCAATCGCCGAACATGGCGTCACCCATCTGTGCGGCGCGCCCATCGTCATGCAGCTGATCGTCAATGCCAGCGAGGCAGATCGGCAGGATTTCGAACAGGATGTGGAGTTCATGACCGCTGCCGCGCCGCCGCCGGCCGCCGTTCTCGCGCGCATGGCCGAGCAGGGCATTCGGGTCACTCATGTGTACGGCCTGACGGAAATCTACGGACCGGCGATCGTCTGCGCCTGGCAGGACGAATGGGATGAGCTGCCAGCGGAAAAACAAGCCCAGCTGCAGTCACGCCAAGGCGTGCCCTATGAGGTGCTGGAAGACGTCATGATCGGCGACCCGGAAACCCTGGCGCCGGTCCCGCGCGACGGCGAGACCCTGGGCGAAGTCTTCACCCGCGGCAATGTGACCATGAAGGGGTATCTGAAAAACCCGCAAGCCACCGACGACGCCTTCGCCGGCGGCTGGTTTCATACCGGCGATTTGGGGGTCTGGCACCCGGACAATTATATCGAGCTGAAGGACCGCTCGAAGGACATCATTATTTCCGGCGGCGAGAACATCTCGTCGATCGAAGTCGAGGACGCGCTGTATAAACACCCGGCGGTGTCAGCCGCCGCTGTGGTCGCCCGGCCTGACGAAAAATGGGGCGAGACGCCCTGCGCGTTCATCGAGCTATCGCCCGGCGCCAACGCCACCGAGGAAGATTTGATCCGGCATTGCCGGGACAATCTGGCCCATTTCAAATGCCCCCGTCACATCGTCTTCGGCGGGCTGCCGAAGACCTCGACCGGCAAGATTCAGAAATTCGTCCTGCGGGAACGGGCCAACGAACTCGCCAGCGCTGAGGCGGCCGCCGAATAGCAACCAGCCTGCCGACAGGGGCTACAAAAACAAAACGGGCGGCCCTATCGGCCACCCGTGCTTATCAACGTCCGCGTAAAGCCATCACTCTCACGCGTTTTCCAAACTCGCGAGCGTGTCTTTGAGTTTCAATTTTTCACGCTTGATTTGGGTGATGATGCTTTGATCCGGATTAGGGCGCTGTGTCTCCGCGCTCAGTCGATTTTCAAGATCAGCATGCTTTTGCTTTAATTCGTCAACATTGGTTTCCATCGACACCAATATCGCCTCCTTTTCGATCAGCGGTGAGGCGCTAATGCTAGCCCTGATTCGCCCGATTTGCAAAGGGACAAGCCGCGGGGAACACCGACTTTCGTAGCACAAAGTCGCGAAACGCATCATAAAACAGCGCGAGAATCGCGCAAACCACGCAAAAAATTGCTATAGTTACGCAAGCCGTTAGGGATCTTCTTTTTTGGAAAGACGCGTTAGGCGAGATCGAACGTGGCGAGCGAAGACACACAAGATAAAAAAGAAATGCGCCAGCGTTTGGAGACGCTGCAGAGCGAACACCGGGATTTGGACGATGTGATAGCCCGAATTGCGAGCGAGGCGCCGTTTGACCAACTGCAAATACAGCGATTGAAGAAGCGTAAACTGGTGCTGAAAGACGAAATTTCGCGGCTGGAAGACGTATTATTGCCCGACATCATTGCCTGATGCCAAGCCCGACACATGCTCGCTAACGGCCAGCGGCGGCGGCGCGAACCTGCTTCTGTTTGTACATCGCACTATCGGCGCGCTGCAGTGCTTCGCCGGCATTTTCTTTTCCGGAGAAGGTATAGGCCCCGTACGAGGCGCGCAGTTTCAAGCCGCGGTTTTTCCAAATGAGTGGCGTTGTCTCAATCGCTTGCGCCAATCCAGTCGCTTTTTCTGCCGCAGCGGCGGCATCCGATTGCGCTAATATGACACCGAATTCGTCACCGCCGAGACGGCCGACCACATCGGATTCGCGAACATTCATCGAGAAAATCTCACCAATATGCTGCAACGCCGCGTCACCGGCCGCATGGCCGTAAGTGTCGTTTATTTCCTTGAAACCGTCGATGTCGAAATACAACACACTCGACACAGAATTATAACGTTCCGAGTAGGCGACCATCCGGCTCAGTTCGCGCACGAAGGCGCGGCGATTGGCGACGGGAACCAAGGAATCTTCGTCGGCTAGTTTCTCGAGATAGGCAACCCGCTTCTCCGCCTGCTCCAACTCCTGGCGCATACGCTGCACTTCGTGCATCAAGAGCTCGATAGCATCGCGAACCTTGGGGGTCAGCTCGTCGCCGGGAATGCCGGCAATGGTGGCGACGTCCGCGGTTGGCGCCGCGGCGCCTGCGTCGGCGACAGCACGTGCGGCATAGGCACGGCCAGCTTCGCGCGCAGCCCCTGTGGAGGCGATGGGACGGGGACTACCAGACCTGGTTTGGCCAACTTTCATGAGGCCCTTCCTTTTCTCGGGAAGTTAAAACATCATGCCGTTTCGGGTGATTTCGAACGGCAATATCGGGCCCAAACATACCAGGAAATTACTTAATAAATCGTTATACCAACAATTGTATGTAAAATAGTCGGGCGGTATCGGCTTATGTTCGCCGCTTGCGCTGAGGGTGCGTAAACCTATAATCGCCGCCTTTTCCGCCACCTCGGGCGACCACTCGGAGACGTTAACCATGGCGAGCCCCACCATCGGCATTATCATGGGCAGTCAGTCGGACTGGCAGACCATGCAGCACGCCGCCGAAACGCTCGACGCGCTGGGCGTGGCCCATGAAGTGCGTATCGTGTCGGCGCATCGCACACCCGATCGCCTCGCCGAGTACGCGAAAAGCGCCCGCACGCGCGGCCTCAAGGTCATCATCGCCGGCGCCGGTGGTGCGGCACATCTGCCCGGCATGACAGCGTCGATGACACCGGTGCCCGTTCTCGGGGTGCCGGTTGAAAGCAAGGCGTTGAGCGGCATGGATAGTCTGCTGTCGATCGTCCAGATGCCGGCGGGGGTGCCGGTCGGCACCCTGGCCATCGGCCGCGCCGGCGCCGTCAACGCGGCGCTACTGGCGGCTTCGATCCTCGCCAACGAAGACACCGCCGTGGCCAAGGCCCTCGACGATTGGCGCGCCCAGCAAACCGACAGCGTCGCCGATACGCCGTCCGACGACACCTAACGATTATGTCGCACGACGACACGCCGGCCGTCGTCGCGCCGGGCGCGACCATCGGTGTTCTGGGGGGTGGCCAATTGGGCCGCATGACGGTCATCGCCGCCGCCCGGCTCGGCTACCGTTGTCACATTTTCTGCCAATCGCCCGACGAACCAGCGGCACAGATCGCCGCGCAGGTGACCGTGGCGCCGTTCACCGATACCGAGGCGCTCGACCGCTTTGCCGCCGGCATCGACGTGGCGACCCTGGAGTTCGAGAACATCCCCCTGGAGAGCGTCGAATATCTCACAGCGCGAACTGCCGTGCGCCCCGGCGCGCCAGCCCTGGCGGTCGCCCAGGACCGCATCAAGGAGAAGGATTTCATCAATCGGGCCGGCATCGCCACCGCGCCTTACCGCGCGGTCGCCAATCCGCGGGAATTGATCAGCGCAGTCGCCGATCTTGGCACGCCATCGATCCTGAAAACCGCCCGCCTGGGCTATGACGGCAAAGGCCAGATTCGCATTGAGACGGACACCGATCCGGAAGCCGCTTGGGCGCAGTGCGGCGCCAGCGACGCCACCGGCGGCGCGGTGCTCGAGGGCTTCGTGGATTTCGAACGGGAAATCTCGGTCATCGCCGCGCGCGGCCGCGACGGCGCCATCACCAGCTATGTGCCGGTCGAAAACCGCCACGCCAACCACATTCTCGATGAGACCATCGTCCCGGCGCCGGTTTCCGATACGGTAGCCGCCGCAGCGACAGATATCGCCCATACGCTGATCGCGGAATTGCAAATGATCGGCGTCCTCGCGGTCGAAATGTTCGTCTCGCCCGACGGCACTGTCCTGGTGAATGAGGTCGCGCCGCGGCCGCACAATTCAGGGCATTGGACCATCGATGCTTGCGCCGTCAGCCAATTCGAACTGCTGGTCCGCGCCGTCTGCAACCTCCCGCTTGCATCGACCGAGCGCGACGCCGACGCGACAATGAAAAATCTCATCGGCGATGCCGCCGACAATTGGCCCGCCTATCTCGCCGACCCGGCGGCGCGTCTGCACCTGTACGGAAAAACGGAAACT
Organism: Alphaproteobacteria bacterium; assembly: GCA_013003285.1. Classification (GTDB taxonomy): domain Bacteria; phylum Pseudomonadota; class Alphaproteobacteria; order UBA6615; family UBA6615; genus JABDJY01. The sequence goes on from JABDJY010000025.1 coordinate 7,515, forward strand.
CGCGCGGGCCGGAAGATGGGCCATGTGACCTGGCTGACCCCTCGGATGCGATCTTAGGTTGTTTTCACGCAATAGTTGGACTTCGGACAAATTTAGCATGTTGGCGGTAGAACAGGTAATTATATAATATGGTTAATATAAATCTTCAATTATTAAATATTTATATTTCTGTTCGCCTCTAATAATAAAGACTAAATATATCCATTTCTTATTTATACTCATATTATTAATTTTCGTTAACTTTTTATTAATGAAATACGCATAAATATTTAATAAAATTAAACGCGCCCGCAATTTAGTCTGTGGGTGCAAGGAAAGTCCAAGAAAGCCAAGGGATTTTATCCCCAGATCGACAGTAAAAGTGCCTAATTAAAGCCGTCATAATAGCGGCGACTCATGCTATCTATTGTTGTCAGTAGATAGGCTCAACCATCAACCCGCCTAGCGTGCAGAGGGGCTAATGATCAGCGAGACTAATTTAGGTCGGCGACATAATCGGATAAGTCGATCCAGATGGATTGCTACACTTCGTCGCCTATTCGCCTCGCGCGATGGCGCGGTCGGCACCGAATACGGGTTCCTTCTCGCCTTCATCGCCCTGGTTGCCGCGATCGGAGTTTCCTCCTTGGGCGACGGACTCACCTCCTATTTTGACGGGGTGTCACGCGTTGTCGAAAGCGCCGCGTCCGAGCCGCCCAATCCCCTCGGCGGTGGCGGCAGCGGCGGCGCTACAAGTGGTTGTGCCTCAAGCGGTGGCAGTGGCGGCACCGGGGGCAGTGGTGGCTCTGGCGGCAGCGGTGGCCCCGGCGGAAGCAACGGGAGCAACGGCGGCGGCAATAGCGGCGGCGGCAACAGCGGCGGTGGTAACAGCAACGGCAACGGTAACGGCAACAAATAACCGCTCTAAAGAGCATTAGACGGTTACTTATTGCTGGCTTAATCTACCGACCGGAATGCAGCCTCAAGAAAACCTCACGCCTTCACCCGCCACGCGGCCCCGATCAACGCACGCGGGCATGACCCCCCTTCGCGATGTTCTTGGCGTCGATCTCAGAACGCTCGCCCTGTTCCGCGTGTTGCTCGGCAGTTTTCTCATCCTCGATCTGGCCCTGCGCGCCCGCGACCTGACCGCCCACTACACCGATTTCGGCATCATGCCGCGCGATGTCCTGGTCGGATATTTGGGCCCCGGCTCCTTTTCGCTGCACATGTTGAACGGAACCGCGACCTTCCAGGCGGCGCTGTTCGTGCTCGCCGGCATTTTCGCGTTGCTGATGGTCGTGGGCTGGCGGACCCGGACAATGACAATCATCAGTTGGGTCTTGCTGTTGTCGCTGCAAAACCGCAACACGCTGATCCATTCCGGCGAAGAGCAATTGGTGATGGTGTTGCTGTTCTGGGCCATGTTCCTGCCGCTGGGCGCCCGGTTTTCAGTCGATGCGGCGCTCGACAATAGCCAAGTCGGACCCGGAAAAAAGCCGACAAACGCCTACTTCTCCGGCGCCACCATCGCGTTATTGGTCCAGGGCATGTCGATGTACTTCTTCTCCGCCCTGCTAAAGTCGGACGTGCGCTGGATTCCCGACGGCACCGCGGTCTATTTCGCCTTGCAGCTCGACTATATCGTCACGCCGCTGTCCCTCTGGTTCCGCCAGTTCGAGCTCCTGCTGCAGGGCCTCACTTACTATGTCTGGGCGCTAGAATTCATCGGCCCCATCCTGATTTTCTCACCGATCCTGCACCGGCCATTGCGCGCGCTGATCATGCTGGCGTTGATCACCATGCATATCGGGTTTTTCCTATTCCTCGAGATCGGCATCTTCCCGGTCATCTCGATCATCATGAATCTGACCTTCATGCCGGGCTGGATGTGGGACTATCTGGCGACAAAAATTCCAACGGCGCGGCGGCGTGATCTGCATATCTGGTACGACCGCGACTGTGGCTTTTGCTTGAAAACCGTACGCATTCTGCAGACCTTCCTGTTGCTGCGCGATGTGCCCGTGCAACCGGCGCAAGACGATCCGAAGATGGGCGATATTCTTGAGACCGAGAATAGCTGGGTGCTGAACCAGGGCTCGGCCATCTATGTGAAATGGGACGCGGTTCGCCATCTGGTTGCCTGTTCGCCGATATTCTGGCCCGTCGCGAAGATCATGGCGCTGCCACCCTTGCGACAACTGGGCGACCGATTTTATTTGTGGATCGCCGACAATCGGCCGGCGCTGAGCCAACTGACAAACAAACTGATGCCGTGGCGGCCGGTTCGGGTGGAACCAACCCTCATTGGCGGCACCGTCGCCGGGCTATTTCTGGCCTTGGTCACCGTCCAGAACATCACCACCCTCAACACGACACCGTTGCGCCTGCCCGATCAACTGGTCGCGGTGCGTCAGACTTTTGGGCTCTATCAAAACTGGGCCATGTTCGCCCCCCATCCGGAATTGTCCAGCGCCTGGCCGGTGATCCGCGGCGAGCTGAAGGATGGCACAATCGTCGACGTCTATAACCGCGCGGTTGGCGAACCGAGCACCGCCAAGCCCAAATTCGTGTCCACCGTGTTCGCCAATTATCGCTGGCGCAAATATCTCTCGATCCTCGAAGACCAAACCTACGAGGATGTGCCGCAACTCATGGCGCTCAATTATGGCCGCTATCTGTGCCGGCGTTGGAATGCCGATGCGGCGCCCGAAAAGCAGCTTTCGACATTCACAATCCAGTTCAATGTGGAACGCACCCCGCCGCCCGGCGGCGTCAAAGAACTCACCGAACGGGTCGTGTGGAACCATGATTGTTTCGGGACGACGGATCCACTTAGCTGAGCTAGAGCGTTTTCCGTTTAGTTAGAATCAAACTCGAAGTTTGTATGTTGCGCAAATAACCCTCTCCCGGCGGGAGAGGGTGGCGAGCGAACAAAAACTTCCTCATCCTGAGCTTGTCGAAGGATGCGGGCGACCAATGCCTCGTCCTTCGACAAGCTCAGGATGAGGCGTTGGAGTTAGATTATTTCCCCTTGCATGTTTTTTTGGCCGAAACTCGGTTCAGTCACAGCACCTGATCATATCTGATCAGAAAATGCTCTAGCCGTGGTCGCCCTCGCGCAGATGTTCGCGCACCCGTCGCACGAAACGGCGTGGCCGGGGGATGGCAGCGGGAATTTTGCCCAGCCGCCCGGTGACTTGCGGGATGCGCAGTGCATCGGCGATGCGCCGGTCGAGGAACGCCCAGGTGGCCTCATGACCGTCGGATTCGTCGTCGAGCCAGAACATGGTGGTGCTGGTATAGACGCCGACCAACAGGCCGCGCTTGGTGTAGAAATTGAAATCGGTGGCGGTATCGCCGGCCGCGTGCCACATCTCGTCGACTGTGCGGTACAGACATCGCAGGCCGAGGCCGGCATGCTGGGGCTGACTGAGATGGCTCAGGGCGCGGCGGGCGGCCTCGCGGTGGGGCGCCAGAGCCTCAAGCCGCCACCGTACTGCCGCGGCGATGCGCTCGCGAATTTTGAGGTCGGTGATATTTTTCTCGCTCAGCGCGGCAGCCATCTCGCGATCGGTCTCAGCGCTCCAGAATTCGATGGCGTCGGCGGGGCCGCCCGGAAAGGCCCGGCGTGCCGTTGCCGCGTCGAACCCAGCATCGGCCGCGCCTTGGTGCAGACTGCGGTGCGACCAGCCATCGAACGGCACATGCGCCAGCGCCTTTTCCAAAATCGCCCGGCGTTCGGCGAGCATATAATCGCGCCTGCTATTCCTAGCCCGCCGCAACATCGCCCAACTCCTCTACGTCGCCTTCACTGTCTTCACTGCCTTCATCTGCCGATTCCGGCATGCCCTGGCCCTTGCCCAGCGCATCGACGAAACCGAACTGCCGCATATCCTCAACACGCATGGGATAGAGAACACCATCCAAATGGTCGCATTCATGCTGCAGGACCCGCGCATGGAAGCCTTCCGCCTCGCGGGACACGGTCTCCCCCGCCAAGGTCTGGTAAGTCAGGCGAATGTGGCTGAAGCGGCGCACCGGACCCGCCATATCCGGCACCGAAAGACAGGCCTCGAACGCCACATTGGTCTCTTCGCCCAAGGGCTCGATCACCGGGTTGATCAGCGCCGTCGTCGGCACTTCCTCGCTCTCGCTATCCCCTTCGGCCCCCTCTTCAGCTTCGGCGCGCTCGGCCATCACCTTGTAGACGACGATGCGCCACGGCATATGCACCTGGGGCGCCGCCAGACCGGTGCCGTCGGCATCTTCCATGGTCTCGATCATGGCGGCGACCAGCCGGGCTACCTCCGGCGCGGTGGGGTCGGGAACCGCCTCGGCCCGCTGGTTTAAAATCGGGTGGCCCATGCGGGCAATTTTCAAAATAGGCATGTCCCCAATATGCGATCAGTCCCCGTTTGCGTAAAGGGGGAGACTGGCACCCGCCGCCGACTTGACGCTATGCTCGCTATCGACTGACCGGTTCCGGACCGTATAAGGGCGTACAGGCATGGTTTCACAGACATATATCGACGGCGATTGGATCGAAGGCAATGTGCCGCTGATCGGCGCCGATTCCCACGCCATCTGGCTGGGCTCGATCACCTTCGACGGCGCCCGGGCCTTCGAGGGCGTCACCCCCGATTTGGACCGCCACTGCCAGCGCCTGATCAATTCGACCAAGGTGATGAACATGGAGCCCATGCTCAGCGCCGGCGAGATTGAGGAACTCGCGCTCGACGGGATCAAGCAATTCGCACCGGGCAGCGCGCTGTATATCCGACCGATGTTTTGGGCCGATGCGGCGTTGGACGTGCTGGTGCCCGATCCCGAAAGCACCAAATTTGCCCTAACCATCTTCGAAGCGGCCATGCCGACCGGCGCCGGGTTTTCCTGCTGCCTCAGCAACTACCGGCGGCCCGGCCCGGAATCGGCGCCGACCGACGCCAAGGCATCGTGCCATTATCCCAACAGCTCGCGCGCCCTGGTCGAGGCGCGCAAACGGGGCTACCAGAATCCGGTGATGCGCGACGGGTTGGGGCATGTGGCGGAATTCGCCACCTCGAATATCTGGATCGTCAAAGACGGCATCGCCATCACGCCGGTGCCGAACGGCTCGTTTTTGAACGGGATCACCCGTCAACGGTTGATCGAGCTGATGCGCGCCGACGGCATGCAAGTCGAGGAGCGCACCGTGCGGGTCGAGGATTTGATGACTGCCGACGAGATTTTCAACACCGGCAATTACGGCAAGGTGCAGCCGGTCATCCGCTACGAAGATAGGGACCTACAGCCGGGCCCAGTCTACCAGCGCACCCGCGAGCTCTACTGGGACTTCGCCCATACGAAGCGCTAAGCCGCGCTTAAATCCTCGCCCGCCAGGGCGCGGCGGATCAGCGCCACCGTCTCCGGCGCACCATAGAGGGCGGCGAAGGAGCCGAAGCGCGGGCCTTGGCTTTCGCCAAACAGCACCTCGTAGAGCGCCTTGAACCAGTCGCGCAGGGGCTCGAACTCGTGGGCCTTGCCGATAGCATAGACTTCGTTCTGGATGGTCTCCGCATCGGGATTGGCGTCGAGCGCCTCGATGCGGTCGGCCAGCTCGGCCATGGCGGCGCGCTCGCGGTCGTCCGGCGCACGGTAGGATTTGGCCGGCTTGACGAAATCCCGGTAGAAGGCCAGCGCGTGAACCACCAGCCGGTCGAGCAACGGGTCGCTGGCCGGCGATGCGCCGGGCGCGTGGCGGGCGATAAAGCCCCACAGCACGGCGGGATCTTCGGTGTTACAGGCGCTGGCCAGATTGAGCAGCACGGCGAAGGAAATATCGATGGCGATTTCCGGCACCGCACCGCCATGGATATGCCACACCGAGTTTTGCAGACGGTCGGCCGGTTCCTGTTTGTGAAAGCGCGCCACATTGCCGAGATATTCGTCGACCGACTTAGGGATGACATCGAAATACAGCCGCTTGGCGGTCTTCGGCTTGTTGAACATGTACTGGGACAGGCTCTCCGGCGGCCCATAGGTCAGCCATTCGTCGATGGTCAATCCATTGCCGCGCGATTTGGAAATCTTTTCGGCATTCTCGTCGAGGAACAATTCGTAGGTCAGCCCTTCCGGCGGCCGCGCCCCCAGGATGCGGCAGATCTTTCCCGACAGCCTCACCGACTCGATCAGATCCTTGCCCGACATTTCATAGTCCACCTCCAGCGCCCGCCACCGCATGGCCCAATCGGCCTTCCACTGCAGCTTGCAATGGCCGCCGGTGACTGGAGTCTCGGTCAGCGCGTCGGTATCCGGATCGCGGTAGACAACGGTCCCATCGTCGGGTTTGACTTCCACCATGGGCACCTGAAGAACCACACCGGTGCGCGGACAAATCGGCAGGAAGGGACTGTAGGTCGCCTGCCGGTCCGCCCCCAATGTTGGCAGGATCACCTGCATGACCGCGTCGTAATTGGCCAACATCTGCAACAGGGCCGCATCGAACAGGCCGCTGCCATAGCATTCGGTCGAGCTATAGAACTCATAATCGAATTCGAAGCGGTCGAGGAACGCCTGCAGGCGGGCATTATTATGAGCGCCGAAACTATCGTGAGTGCCGAACGGGTCGGGCACCTGGGTGAGTGGTTTGCCCAAATGGGGTTCGAGCAGTTCCGGGTTGGGAATATTATCGGGCACCTTGCGCAGGCCATCGAGATCGTCGGAAAAGGCGATCAGCCGCGTGGGGATATCCGACAGGGCGGCGAAAGCCTGACGCACCATGGTGGTGCGGGCCACCTCGCCGAAGGTGCCGATATGGGGCAGGCCCGACGGGCCATAGCCGGTTTCGAACAGCACATAGCCTTTTTCGGGCGCGCGCTCAGGTTCAGCGCCGCCCAAGCGCTTTACGATCACCCGCGCCTCCTCGAATGGCCACGCGCGGGCCTCTCCGGCTAGTTCGCGTTCCCCGGTCATTTGCCTCGTCCGCTACATAGTTCAATTGCGGGCGGACCCTAGAGCAGTTTCCGGTTCGATGGAATCAATTCTGTTGATGTGTAGGCAGGTCGATGTCGCCCCCGGGCTGGCCCCGGGG
>JABDJY010000043.1 GCA_013003285.1 Alphaproteobacteria bacterium
CGTCGAAACCGCCGCTTAAGCGGTGTCGACCCTAGACTGTCTTGGTATATCGCGCTGCCTTGGCAGCGTGCGCCCTTAATGACTGAGGTTCAGGCTAAGCAGTTCGCTGGGATTGACGGCGTGCTGCTTAAGCTCGTTGCGTAGCTTGTCGAGCGCCTTCGACTCGATTTGGCGAATACGCTCTTTACTGACACCGAAACTCTCACCAATTTCCGCCAAAGTGCTTTTATTGTCCTCTAGGAAACGTCGGGCGATAATCTTCCTCTCGCGGTCGCTCAGGGTACCCAACGCTTCGTGTAACCATTTCGAGCGGGTTTCGCCGTCGATCTCGGATGCCGCGACCTCTTCCGGGTTGGGGCCTTCATCGGGCAACAAATCCTGAAACTGTAAATCATCTTCGGCGCTGACCGAGGCATTGAGCGAGCTATCGGCGCCACTCAGATGACCTTCCATGCGCTCGACATCCTTCACTTTTACATCGAGATGTTGGGCCACCACTTCGCGGTCGAAATCGGTCAGTTCGCCGTCGGCGCCGGTCGCCAGTTTCGCGCGCACCCGGCGCAGGTTAAAGAATAGCCGCCGTTGGGCTGGCGTCGTGGCGACACGGACGATCGAGTTGTTGCGCAGAATATGGTCCTGAATAGCGGCCATGATCCACCAGGAGGCATAGGTCGAGAACCGGGCGTTGCGTTCCGGGTCGAAACGCTGGGCCGCCTCCATCAGGCCAATATTGCCTTCCTGGACGAGATCGCCGACCGGCAAACCATAGCCCCGGAATTTCCAGGCAATGCGTAAGACAAACCGGGCATAGGCCTCGATCAACTCATGCAGGGCGTCCTCGTCTTTATGGTCACGCCAGCGGCGGGCCAGGTCGAACTCATACTCGCGCTCAAGAATCGGGGCCTTCATAACCGAGGCCGCATAACGGCGGTTGCCGCGCTCTATATCGTGTGATGCGAAAGTGGCCATGTGACATTCCTTTTGACAACCCGCCGACTTGTTCTATATCCACAAAAGACGTGCGGGCACTATTGGTATCGACTCGCTATGGTTAAAATGTAAAGGATCGAACTGGATTACGCAAGATGTTATCGACTCGATACTATTAGAACGATATACAATCCGCGTAAAATCCAACGAAGAGATCATGACGATTAACATCCAAAATATCGATGAACCCACTGAAAAACATGAAGATTTGACGCGTTTGCTGGATCGCGTCGGGCGCATGGCGCGGGGACTGCAATATTCCCACGGCCTCAATCCAGCCCAATGGGATAGCCTTCGATTTGTCGCGCGGGCCAATCAACCGTCTCGCACGCCGGGCGGTTTGGCGGCTTTTCTCGGCACCACCAAGGGGACCGCGAGCCAGACCCTCAAGGCCTTAGAGAAAAAAGGCTATGTCCGCCGCGTTGCCAATAAGTCTGATAAGCGCGTTCGCCATCTGGCGATTACGGAGGAGGGGGCGGCGCTCCTCAACGAAGATCCTCTGAATTGTCTCGATATCGCGGTTCAGGGGTTAGACCCGCGACTATCGGAGTCGTTATCGTCGGCGCTCACCCAATTATGCGGCGAGATGCAGAGCCGCTGTGGAAGCAACGATTTTGGCGTCTGTACCCGATGCGATCATTTCGAGGGTGAGACCTCGGGCGGGAGCATGCGCTGCGGATTGAAGAATATGGACTTGGCCTGTGCCGATGCCGGCAAACTATGCGTCAGCTTCAAACCCGCCGACGGTATCTGCGGCAGCTGCGGCTAGCTTCTCGTCAAATTCGAACGGCGCTATTCCTCTTCTTCCCGACCTTCGGCCATGCGCACCAGATAGTCGTAGCGGCGAAATTGCGCGCGCACATGGAAATAGGCCAATCCGACCGCAACAATCGCAATGCCGATAACAATTGGCTTTCCGGATTCGCTCGCCAGTAGCTCGGCGTCGATAATCAAGAAAATCGCGAGACCGAACGAGATCACATAAGACAAAGCGAGCCCGGCCAACAGCACCATAAGGCGCTTGCGCAGATGTTTGATTGCCTGTTCACGATCCATTTGTACCATTAGCCGAAGGCCTGAATGCCGGTTTGCGCCCGCCCCAGGATCAGCGCATGAACATCGTGTGTGCCTTCGTAGGTATTGACGGTCTCCAGGTTCATCACATGCCGGATGACGTGGAACTCATCCATGATACCGTTGCCTCCATGCATGTCGCGGGCGACCCGGGCGATATCGAGCGCCTTGCCGGCATTATTGCGTTTCAGCATCGAAATCATTTCCGGGGTCGATTTGTCGGCATCCATCAGGCGGCCCAGACGCAGGCAGGCGTGCAGACCTAACGTGATCTCGGTCTGCATATCGGCCAGCTTCTTTTGGACCAGCTGGGTGGCGGCCAAAGGCTTGCCGAACTGATGGCGGTCAAGCGTGTATTGACGCGCCGCGTGCCAGCAGAATTCCGCCGCGCCGAGCGCCCCCCAGGAGATGCCATAGCGCGCCTTGTTGAGGCAGCCGAAGGGGCCGCCCAGGCCGCGTGCGTTGGGTAGCTTGTTTTCCGCCGGCACGAAGACCTCGTCCATCACGACTTCGCCGGTCGACGAGGCGCGCAGCGAGAATTTGCCCTCGATCTTCGGCGCCGTCAGCCCCTTCATTCCCTTCTCCAGAATGAAGCCGCGGATTATGTCCTCGTCATCCTTGGCCCAGATGACAAACACATCGGCGATTGGCGCATTGGAAATCCACATCTTGGCGCCGTGCAGCACAAAGCCGCCATCGACGGCGCGGGCGCGGGTCACCATGCTGCCGGGATCTGACCCGGCGCCGGGTTCGGTCAGGCCGAAGGCGCCGACCCATTCGCCGGTCGCCAGCTTAGGCAGATATTTGCGCCGCTGTTCTTCCGAGCCGTAGGCATGGATCGGCCACATCACCAGAGACGATTGGACCGAAAGCGCCGAGCGATAACCGGAATCAACCCGCTCGACTTCGCGCGCGATCAAGCCATAGCAGACATAACTAACTTCCGCGCAGCCATAGTCGGCCGGCAGGGTCGGGCCGAGAAGACCCAGTTCGCCGAACTCGTTCATGATCTCACGGTCGAAGCGCTCGTGGCGGTTGGCTTCCAACACCCGCGGCATCAATTTGTCTTGGGCGTAGTCCCGCGCGGTGTCGCGCACCATGCGTTCGTCTTCGCTCAGCGCGTCATCGAGCAGCAGGGGGTCGTCCCATTGAAAGCGGGGCTTTTCACCCTTTGCGGCTTTTGCTTGTGAAGAAACACCGTTTGCCAAGCTCATGATCGATCCAAATTTGTTGCTGCGTATCTTAAATCAGCGCCGCGATGGTTTGTCTAATGTTCCTTGGTTTCGAAGTCGGCGGGCAGAGTGATCTCTAAGAGTTCGCAGTCATCCGACATATAGAGCGCGTCATGGACCAGGCCATCGGGTTGATAGTAACAATCGCCCTTGCGGACTGTGACTTCACCTTCTCCTTCGAAATAGAAGCGGGCTTCACCGCCTAACACGTAGAACATCTGAAAATCGGTCGTGTGGCTGTGTTTGCCTGTCGCGTGCTTCAGCCCGTTGCCGGTCATTCGAATAACATGGGCGCCGAATTGGTTGTTCGTCGCCTCGCGAATTCCCAGATCGTGATATTCGAATTCCGACCGTAGCCCTTGTGTCCATTCCCCTTCGTCGGCGCGCTTAACGATAAATTTGTGTTTGTCGGTTTTCATGGCGTCTGTTCCCCGGTCGGCATTTGTTGTGAAGGCCGGGTGGATTATATGGTGGGTTTGGACGCGACGCTATGCAACGCAAAATGATGAATTATGCCCCGGACACCGGGCGTGGCGCCGGCCAGCCGGTCAGGTTAGGCGAAGTTTTATTCGAATTCTCCGCTGTCGGAAATTCGGTGAAAGTCTGCGCTGTCGATACCGATACCTTGGTCGAGGCGACGATCTTTGGTCCAGTCAGCGCCGGTGAACCAGCGTTACGGCACGCGGCTCTGCAGAAACTGCGCTACGTTTTAAGGAAAAAACAGGCCGAAGCCGACACCAATAAACGTCTATACGCCTAGATTGATCGTCGGCTGTCAGGCGCGGCCCAGAACAACGAAAGGCGGACAATTTCATGCCCGCCTCTCTATTCACCGCCTACCGATGCCGATGACCCAAGCCATCGGGATGGCCCCCATCTAGGCGGCTCGTTTACCCAAGCCGATTTTTTTGGCGAACGCGGAACGCTGTTTGGCATAGTTCGGGGCGACCATCGGATAGTCTGACCCGAGCCCCCATTTAGCGCGATATTCTTCCGGGCTCAGACCATAAGATGTACGCAGGTGGCGCTTTAGCATTTTCAGCTTCTTGCCATCCTCCAAACAGATCAGATAGTCCGCCGTGATCGACTTCTTCACCGATACGGCAGGCTTTTGTTTTGCCTTGGCGGCCAATTCGCCGTGTCCGTTCAAGCCGGCCAGGCTGGAGTAAACGGATTTTATCACGTCGGGAATTTGGGTTTCGCCCACGCGATTATGGCCCACATACGCCGCAACGACCTGCGTGGTCATTTGCAGCACATTCGCGTGTTGCAGATTGTCCATATTTTCCTGTGTCATACTTTCTCCCCCTCGGTCTTTGTTGCGCAGTCTCAGTTGTCCCTAACAACTGATAATCCAAGGCCACAAAGATCAATTGCAGTAATGTTACAAAACTTTGCTTGAGAGTCACCCCGTACTGCCAATTTTTTCTCTAACTGGTCAAAAAGAAACACTTTTAATTATTGCGTTTCGTACGTATGTATTTTCTGTACTGTTCTCAACGGCTTTTAAAGACTTGGGAACATATTTACCAACCCGGCACGACAGATTGTGCCGGGTTGGCAGCGGCAGACGAGATATGGTAAGCGTCTGATCGATTTCAGATGGGTCGGAACGCCGCTGCGGGATTGCTAAATGAATATAATTACCGTTGCGCTGGCTTCTGACCATGCTGGATTTGCGCTCAAGGAAGAGCTGAAATCCGAGATTTTGGAAATGGGGCTGAAATGCCTCGATTTGGGCACCGACAATCTAGACTCGGTCGACTATCCCGACTTTGGGCGGGCCGTCGCCGACGCCTTGGTCGAGGGCCGTGCTGAACGCGGTGTGCTTGTTTGTGGCACCGGCATCGGCATTTCGATCGCCGCCAACCGGGTGGCCGGCGTGCGGGCCGCGGTTTGCCATGACGCGACGACGGCCCGACTGGCCCGTGAGCATAATGACGCCAACGTCCTTGCCCTCGGTGCCCGTATCGTTGGCGGCGAAGTGGCGAAAGACTGTCTACATGCGTTTCTCTCGTCGCCCTTTGACGGCGGCGAACGCCATTTACGGCGCGTCGTTAAGCTAGGTTGAGTGGATTTGAACAAGGAAGCCGTTTTGCATGACTAGTGAAGCAACCATTACCGACGACCAGGGCGACGGTTTTTTCAGGGTCGGTCTTGCCGCCACGGACCCCGATGTCGCCGCAGCCGTTCAGAACGAACTGCACCGGCAACAAGACCAGGTCGAGTTAATCGCCTCTGAGAATATCATCTCGCAAGCGGTCTTGGAGGCCACGGGCACGGTTCTGACCAACAAATACGCCGAGGGCTATCCCGGCCGGCGTTATTATGGCGGTTGCGAATATGTCGACGATGCGGAGCGCCTGGCGATCGAGCGGGCGACGGCACTGTTTGATTGTGAATACGCCAATGTGCAACCCCATTCAGGATCACAGGCGAACCAGGCGGTCATGTTGGCGCTCTGTCAGCCCGGTGACACGATTCTCGGCATGTCGTTGGCCGCTGGTGGGCATCTGACCCATGGGGCGCCACCGAATCTTTCGGGTAAATGGTTTGACGCCGTGCAATACGGCGTGCGCCGCGATGACGCGCTGATCGACTTCGACGAGGTAGAGCAGCTGGCGCGTGAACATAAGCCGAAAATGATTATCGCTGGCGGTTCCGCCTATCCGCGAATTATCGATTTCGAACGGTTCCGCGCCATCGCCGATGAGACCGGCGCGCTACTGATGGTCGATATGGCTCACTTTGCCGGTCTGGTTGCCGGCGGTGTCCATCCAAGTCCGCTGCCCCATGCCGATGTGGTTACGACAACGACCCATAAAACCCTGCGTGGCCCCCGCGGCGGCATGATCCTGTCGCGCGATGCGGATATTGGGAAGAAGATAAATTCCGCCGTATTTCCGGGCCTGCAGGGCGGACCGTTAATGCATGTCGTTGCTGCGAAGGCAGTGGCGTTTGGCGAGGCGCTGCGGCCGTCATTCAAGGAATATGCAAGGCGCGTGGCGGAGAACGCCTCGGTGTTGGCCGATACACTAGCCGAGGGCGGGTTGGATATCGTCTCCGGCGGCACCGACACTCACTTGTTATTGGTCGATCTGCGGCCCAAGGGGTTGACCGGTAATATCACCGAAAATGCGCTCGAGCGCGCCGGCCTGACCTGCAACAAGAATGGTATTCCGTTCGATCCTGAAAAACCGGCAGTGACGTCGGGGGTTCGCCTCGGAAGTCCCGCGGCCACCACCCGCGGATTTGGGCCCGGTGAATTCCGGCTTGTCGGCGAACTCATCCTCGAGGTGCTCGACGGATTGGCGACGAACCCGGATGGTGACGCTCAAGTGGAACAATCGGTCCGCAGCCGGGTTTCAGAATTGTGCGCGCGTTTCCCCATATACGGCCAGAACTAATCCGGCTGCGGCGAAGAGACGAGGACAGACGATATGCGGTGCCCATTTTGCGGACATTCCGATACGCACGTGAAAGATTCGCGGCCGACCGAGGATAATACGGCGATCCGCCGCCGGCGGGCCTGTCCGGATTGCGGCGCGCGGTGGACCACGTTCGAGCGGGTGCAATTGCGCGATCTATTGGTGATTAAAAGCAACGGGCAGCGTGCCCCATTCGATCGCGACAAGTTAGAGCGTTCGATGCGTATTGCCCTGCGCAAGCGCCCAGTCGATCCCGAAAGAATCGATCGGGTGGTCAGCGGCATCGTGCGCCGGCTGGAATCGTCCGGTGAATCTGAGATTTCTAGTGACTCGATCGGCGAAGCAGTGATGGACGCGCTGGCGAGTTTGGATTCCGTGGCCTATGTGCGGTTTGCCTCGGTCTATAAGAATTTCCGCGAGGCCAAGGATTTTGAAGACTTCATCGGCGCGGAACATCTCGCCAGCGAAGAGGCCGACTAATTTCGCCGCGATAGAGGCTGCGTAACCCGGCAACAACATGACGAACGATACGCACTATATGCAGATTGCGCTGCGCCTCGCGCGCCGTGGTCTCGGTAGGTCATGGCCGAACCCGGCTGTGGGCTGTGTTATCGTTCAGAACGCTGGCGGCGCCCCGCGTATCCTCGGGCGGGGCTGGACCCAACCCGGCGGTCGGCCGCATGCGGAAACCGTCGCGCTATCTCAGGCGCGCGAACGCTATGGCGCGGCTGAACTGACGGGCGCGACCGCCTATGTCTCACTCGAACCCTGTAACCATGTTGGCGAGACACCGCCTTGTTCGGAGGCGCTCATCGAGGCCGGCATCGGCCGGGTGGTTGTGGGTTGCGCCGACCCCGATCCGCGGGTTTCCGGCACCGGTATCGAGCGGCTGCGGGCGGCCGGCATCGACGTCACGGAGAATATGCTTCAGGCCGATGCGGCAGAATTGAACGCTGGCTTCATTCAACGTGTAAAATCCGGTCGTCCGCTCGTGACCCTGAAAACGGCCATGACCGCCGACGGCCGCATCGCCACCCGCAGCGGTGCGTCGCAATGGATTACCGGGTCAGCGGCGCGCGAACGGGTTCATCTCATGCGCACCCAGCATGATGCCATTCTGGTGGGCATCGATACGGTCATCCATGACGACCCTCAACTTACCTGCCGCCTGCCGGGGCTTGGAGATCGTTCGCCTGTCCGCATTGTCTTCGACAGCAATCTACGCATCTCGATGGCGGCGCGACTGGTAAAAAGCGCACGCGAGGTGCCCACATGGATCGTTACCCGTGACGATCGCGATGAAGAAAGTGCCTCTAATTTGCAGCAAGCCGGGGTCGAGGTGGTTCGTGTCGCGGCCGACGAGGCCGACCATGTGGATGCCGGTCTGGCATTGGCCGAATTGGGGAACCGGGGAATAACCAGAGTTATGGTTGAAGGGGGTGCCATTTTGAATGGCGCCTTGCTACGCGCCGGACTGGTCGACCGTATCGCCTGTTTTCGCGCGCCCAGCCTGATTGGCGGGGATGGCAAACCGGCCTTCGGCGACCTGGGCGTCGAGAAAATTGAGGATATGCCGGCTTTCGCGCCCATGGCGCGTGAAATCATCGGCGACGAGACACTAGATATTTATCGTCGACTGCCGTAACCAACCGTCATGTTTACCGGAATAATCACAGATGTCGGCCGGGTTGCCGAGATTGTCGAACAGAGTGTCGGCTCGCGCCTGAAGATAAGTACCAAGTACGACACCGGCACCATCGCGCTGGGCGCCTCGATCGCCTGCAGCGGCGCTTGCTTGACGGTGGTCGATAAGGGTGAGGGCTGGTTCGCCGCCGATGTTTCGGGCGAAACCCTGGATTGCACGACATTGGGTAGCTGGCGCGTGGCAACTCCGGTAAATCTTGAGCGGGCGCTGACGGCCGCCGACGAACTGGGCGGCCATCTGGTGCTTGGCCATGTCGATGGGGTCGGGCGGCTCGACGCGGTCCGCCCGGAGGGCGATAATCACCGGGTCGAGATAGAGGTACCCGACGAGTTGGCGCGGTTTATCGCGTCGAAAGGCTCGGTCGCGGTTGACGGGGTGTCATTGACCGTAAATCAGGTCGATGATTGCAAGTTCGGGGTGAACATCATTCCCCATACGTGGGACCAGACGAGCTTTGCCCATTTCGAGGCCGGCCAGGCGGTAAACCTGGAAATAGATGTGGTCGCCCGTTATGTGGCGCGGCTGATGGAACGGAGTTGATCCTTGAAGGATGACAATAATAACGAACGGTCCGGAGAAGACCTGAGCATCCTGTCGCCGATTGAGGACATCATCGAAGATGCCCGCAATGGGCGGATGTTTATCCTGATCGATGACGAGGATCGCGAAAACGAAGGCGACCTGGTTATTCCGGCCCAGATGGCGACCCCGGATGCGGTCAATTTTATGGCGACCCATGGGCGGGGGCTGATCTGTCTAGCGCTCTCTCGCGAGCGGATTAATCAACTCGAACTGTCGCTCTTGCCGCAGTCACGGCGCGGTGGCCTGGAAACAGCCTTTACGGTCTCGATTGAAGCCCGCGAGGGGGTGACCACGGGCATCTCGGCGCCGGACCGAGCGCGCACGATCAGCGTGACCATCGATCCGCGCTCGACGGCCGAAGATATCGTGACGCCGGGGCACGTGTTTCCGCTCGCCGCGCGCGATGGCGGCGTTCTGGTCCGCGCCGGGCATACTGAGGCCGGTGTCGATTTGGCGCGGCTGGCTGGCCTTAACCCGTCATCGGTGATCTGCGAGATCATGAATGAAGACGGCACCATGGCGCGCCTGCCGGAGCTGATTAAGTTTGCGCAGTTCCATGGGCTGAAAATTGGCGCCATCGCCGATCTAATTGCCTATCGCCGGCGAAATGACCGTATCGTCGAGCGGCTGCTCGAACATGATTTCCATTCGCGCTTCGGCGGCGATTTCAAATATTACGTCTATTACAACAAGGTCGAATATGCCGAGCATCTTGCGCTGGTGAAGGGCGATATAACGCCTGACGATCCCGTCCTGGTGCGCATGCACGCCTTCAGCCTGGGCAGCGACGCCTTGGGTAGCATCGATGCGAAGGATGCCGGGGTGCTGCAGAAATCGATGGAGATGGTGGGCGAGGCGGGCCGCGGGGTCATTGTGCTCATCCGCGATACGTCGCCGACGGACCCAAGCGACCGATTGAAGCAATTATTGAGCGCCCCGACCCGACCGGTGAATGAGCTGCGCGATTATGGGGTCGGCGCGCAAATTCTCGTCGATCTTGGGGTGCGTGATATGATTCTTCTATCTAATTCGCAGCGCTCGATCATTGGCCTGGAAGGCTTCGGATTACGCGTCGTCGAAACCCGGCCGGTCATAACCGATGTCCAATCAAAGAAGGATGCCTAATGGCCGACAAACCCCATGTCATGATCGCCGTCGCGCGATTTTATGACGAGATCGCCGACGAGTTGCTGCGCGGTGCAACGGCGGCTCTACAAAGTGCCGGGGCCACCTGGGAAGTTGTCGAAGTGCCGGGCGCCTTCGAGATCCCAGCGGCGGTATCGACCGCCGTGCGTTCCATGGAATTTGTTGGGGCCCGCCGGCGCTTTGACGGCTATGTCGCCTTGGGCTGTGTGATCCGTGGCGAGACCACCCATTATGATTATGTCTGCGGTGAGACCGCACGGGGCCTGCAGGATCTCGCGGTTAAATATTGCCTGGCCCTCGGCTTCGGTCTGCTGACCGTTGAGAATCGCGAGCAGGCCGAGGAGCGCGCCGGTGT
>JABDJY010000048.1 GCA_013003285.1 Alphaproteobacteria bacterium
CTGTTTCATGAGTTCGGTCACGCTTTGCATGGCATGCTTTCCAACGTCACCTATCCGTCGATTTCCGGCACATCGGTCTACCGGGATTTCGTGGAGCTGCCCTCGCAATTGTACGAGCACTGGCTGACGGTGCCGGAGGTGTTGCAGCGCTTCGCGGTTCACCACGAAACCGGTGAGGCGATACCCCAGGCACTATTGGACAAGATGCGCGCGGCGGAGAAATTCAACAAAGGCTTCGCCAATGTGGAATTCACCTCCTCGGCGCTGGTCGATATGGCGTTTCACGCGCTCGATCCCGCAGCGGCGGCGAATATCGACCCGCTGGCGTTTCAGGCCGAAATTCTTGCTGATCTGGATATGCCCGCGGAGATTGTCATGCGGCATGCGACTTTGCATTTCAGCCACGTGTTTTCCGGCGACGGTTACTCGGCCGGCTATTATTCCTATATGTGGTCCGGGGTGCTCGACGCCGATGCCTTCCAAGCCTTCAAAGACGCTGGCGATTCCTTCGATAGCGAGACCGCCGCCAAGCTGCGGCGTTTCATCTATTCGTCGGGTGGTTCGAGGGACCCGGAAGAGGCCTATATCGCCTTCCGCGGCAAACTACCGACCCCCGATGCGCTACTCGAAAAGGAAGGTTTGGGATAAGGTTCATGCCATATTGATGGTTGTCCAAGCGCTGTTGCGGAACCTTGGCGACAATGGGGGCCAATATGGACAGTATCTTCTACGTCGCGGAACCCGGGTCTTTCTTGTTCAAGAAGGCCGGCCAGAGTGTCGGCGCATCCGGTAGTCAGCAGCTTTTGCTGGGCGGCCGCTTACATGTGGACATGGCAACCGCCGTAAATGGCTGGGTGAAGGCGTCGACCATCCCCGATAAAAAGAGCAAGACACGTTCAGGCTTTATCGAGCTCTCGCGGCTTTCGGCGCGCGAACAGTTGAAGGTGTTTTACACAGACGTCGGGCAAGGCGACGCGACGCTGATCGAAGCCGAAGGGGCGATCGTCATTATCGACGGCGGACCCAATCGCGGTTTTTCGGATCGGCTTAACCAGCGCCTGGCAAGTCTACGCCGGGCGGACAAGGCGCTTGGTCTCCCAGCGCGCGACACGCTTCATATTAACGCTGTCATAATCAGCCATTTCGACAAAGATCATTACAACGGCCTGACCCGCGTTCTAAACAATAGCGACTATACGTTCGGCACGATTTATCACAATGGCTTGCCGCGCTATGGCGAACCCGCCGACAAGGACCTCAATCTGGGGGCATTGTCGCCGCTGCCCGACACCAGCAAATCCATCAGTACCGACCTGCGCGGTCTCGACAGCGCCCAGGCGCTCTTGGACTCAGACGAGTTACTGACGGCTGATGGTAACTTGAACATGTTTGGAAAATTTTTGGACGCCGCCATAAAGGCCGCCGGTGAAGGCCGGCTGGACGATTTCAAATTGCTGGTGAAGCGCCGGGTCGACGGCCCCGCCGTCATACTCCCGGATACCGGTGACGATCTTGAATTCGAAGTGCTTGCGCCTTTGACCACGACGACCGGGGGGCCCATTAGGTTGCAGGCATTCCCCGATCCCCATGATGTGACGGCGACCAACCCCCATCCATCGCCTTCGGAATCCCACACCATCAACGGCAATAGCGTCGTGTTGCGCCTGACCTATGGGGACATGAACTTCCTGTTTGGTGGCGATCTCAATCAACCGGCGCAAAAATATTTGGCCGCCAGATATGCGGGTCTCGACGGATTCGCTGCCGACGTGAACAAGGCCTGTCATCACGGGTCGTCGGATTTCGATTTGGACTATGTGAAGGCCATCAACCCTCACGCGACGGTATTTTCATCCGGCGATAGCGGGTCTTACGATCACCCGTTGCCGGACGCCATGGGGGCGGCGGCCAAACACAGCCAGGGCGAAATTCCTCTGGTCTTTTCGACCGAGCTCGCCCGAGAAACCGGCAGCGGCGGCATTAAATTCGGTCATATTAATGCGCGATCCAATGGTCATGTGGTGGTGATGGCGCAGAAGAAGGAAATACCGTCTGCCGCCAAGACCTGGTACTCGTTTGCGCTACCGTTTGCCGGGCTGTTTCACGACGATCACGGCTGACGCGGGGCGTCTCTGCGATGAGCGCGCCGCCCGATTGCTCGACTAAATCTCTTGAATATTGCCGTCTTCGTCGAGCGCGAAGCCGGCCTGTTGGGCGCGTTGGATAACATCGTCGTGCCAATCGACGCGGCTGGGTTTGGTGCCGCCGAGGATGGTGAGGTGCCAGGCGTCGCTGTCGCTGACATTGACGATGGCCCGCATCTCGCCGATCGGCACCGAAATAACGTCGAACGGGTCGAGGATGACCTCGTATTCGCCATCGTCACCCCAGGTAACCGACCAGCGCCCGGTCATCGGAATAAAGACTTCGACATGATCGTGGGAATGAAGCGACGGCCCCTTGCCAGGTGCCGCCTTCATATAGGTGAGATTAAAATCCTGTGCGTAATCGATGGCCGGCTTGGCGTCGGGGTTTTCCGCCACCCCGGTGCCGATGACGTTGTAGTTGAGGCGCTCGTGACCCGGCAGCATCGAATCGAGAAAAAATCGCGGATCGGTCTTCAATTCGCTGAACCGCGCAATTCGCTCGCGCTCCATATGTTCCACGTCCCATTTGGATTTCGCCATAGATTGCTCCTCCACCCGCGTCATTCAGCCGCGTCGACGATCAGATTGCCGTCCGCGTCGAGCCGCAGGCCGGTTTCGCTTGCCCGGTCGAGCACTGACCGGGCCCATTCGACTTTGCCATTATCATCGCCGCCCACGACCGCGACCATATGGGCGTAGGCATCCCCGTCATTGCGGAAACCGCGCATCACACCGGGGGGAACCGAGAAACAATCCAACGGTCCGATCTTGATTTCGTTTTCCCCCTCGTCGCCCCAGTATACCGTCCATTCGCCGGAAAACGGGATGAACACTTCCACAGTGACGTGATTGTGCAGGGCGGCGCCGCAACCGGGCTCGGCGCCCACATAGGCGATATTGAAGCCGTGGCCGCCGGTGATCGACGGCTGGGTCGAAGGGTCCTCCGAGACGCCCGGTCCAATAATGCTGAACAGGTCACGCGCATGCTCGGGCAGCCGCGTATCGACGAACATCATAGGGTTCGGGTCCAATTCCGAGAACCGCGCCACCCGTTCGCGCTCCATTTGATCGGTCGAAATTTCTAATTTTGCCATCGTTTGCTACCCTTTTTCACTCGTCCCACTAGGTCTGGCGGGTAAATTATCGTGTACTTAGTCAAACGCTCGCGAGCCTTATTCTACGGCAATGGCCCCCAATTCCAAATTGACTCCCCCCAACCCGGCTCCTTCCGTCGTTCGCACGAAAGTACGAATGTAAGTGCGGAACAGTTTCAGCAAACAACGCGTATGTGCCGGACATGCACGGCTTCGAGAGAGGCGGTGCCACATAGGAGATTGTCCATGAGCGCAGAAACGACTTTTGTCGACGAGTCTGGTGGTTCTCATATGCGCCGTGCTGGCGGGTTGGAGGAAATTCCCGTTCTCGACTTAGGCCCCTATTTGGCCGGCGCGGCGGGCGCGCGCGAGAAACTGGTAGCCGAACTACGCCACGCCCAGGAAAATATTGGGTTCTATTTTATCGTCAATCACGGCGTATCCCAGATGCTGTTCGATCGATGCTTCGCCGAACTCGCAACTTTTTTCGCGCTGCCTTTCGAAGAGAAGATCAAGCTTAAATTTGACGAGAACATGATCGGCTATATTCCGCCGAAATCGACGATCTATGAGCCCTCGACGATCAATAAGAACACCAAGAAGGATCAGAACGAGACGATCCTGATCGGCGTCGAGTTCGAGGCCGATCATCCGCGCTATCAGGAAGGCCGTCGGTTTAGAGTGCCGAACCGCTGGCCCGCGGACATGCCGCGTTTCCGGGAGACCATGATCGAATATCAACAGACGATGATGGGTCTTGGCGCGCAACTGCTGCCGCTATACGCGCTGGCGCTTGACATGCCGGCGGACTATTTCAACCCGTTCTTCGAAAACGATCCTCACTGCATCGGGCGAAATTCGCATTATCCCGTTGTCGATCTGGAGGAAAACCAGTTCGGCATAGCGCCCCATAGCGACCATGGGTTTATCACCCTGCTGCCGCTCTCCGACGTTCCCGGGCTTGAGGTTCTGACCCAGTCGGGCAAATGGATTCCGGCGCCCCATATTCCCGGCGCGATCCTGGTGAATACGGGCGAGTTCCTCAACCGTTGGACCAATGGGCGGTTCATCGCCACGCCGCACCGGGTCGTGTCGCCCGCCCGCGACCGTTACGCCATCACCTTCTTCTATAGCCCGTGCGACGAGGCCGTCGCCGCGCCGCT
The DNA here is from genome assembly GCA_013003285.1 of Alphaproteobacteria bacterium. Classification (GTDB taxonomy): domain Bacteria; phylum Pseudomonadota; class Alphaproteobacteria; order UBA6615; family UBA6615; genus JABDJY01. The sequence continues at coordinate 4,405 of JABDJY010000048.1, forward strand.
CGACACCTGCGTCAGCCCTGACAATCCGGCGCAATATGAGCCCATGAGCTTCATCGAGTACCTCGCCTTCTACACCGATGGCAATTTTCTCCACGAGAAACGAAAGCGAGGCGGGCCGAGCGATACGACCGCGTGAAGCCGAAACCAGAGATCAAAAATGACGCAGTATGCCAGGTGGCCGTAGGTAGACCTCTGTTTTAGGAAGAAAATTTGGCGGTGCAGGCAGTCTCGAGCGAACCTGCCTCTGCTGGATTTCCCTGTTTAACAGGGAAATAACAGGGAATTTTCGCAGAATCCGGCTATTTTCGTGCTGATTTACGATAGTAAACCACTGAAAACACGCAGTTTTCGGCGAAATTCCCTAAGATGAATAACAGGGAATCTGGCGGCCAGAACAGGGAATGATTAGGCCGCAGTGAGAGGGCCTAATTCAAACCGGGTGTTCTACGACCGCCAAATTCGCTGTCTGGTACTCCACACTCGGCCGAATTCAGCTCTTAACCTTTGGGTGGATCCGCAGCCGAATTGTCGGACTGCAATTGGTCGATGATCTCCAGCATCTCGACCAAATTGTCCCGCGCATCGACAAGCAGTTTTCCTGCCAAGATGTCCTCTCTGTCGGCCATCCAAAGCAAAGCTTCGAGGACCTCGTCGGAATGGCGTACAAGCTCGACCAGGTTTTCGCCATTCGGGCCGTTCTTGCCCTCAAACCAGTTCTTGACCGC
>JABDJY010000328.1 GCA_013003285.1 Alphaproteobacteria bacterium
GTAGCGCTCCCGGTCAGGGCGAAAACGGCCTGACCAGACACGATGTCGGGAATGACTTTTCGAACCATGGGAAACCTTCCAACTTCAGTTGGCTTGTTCTACGTGCCGGCGACGTCGAAGGATTTGATCTGTATCAGACAATTTGTGAATTTCGGGCCGCCAAGCTACCTAGAAGGAGTTGCAAATCAACTGAACCACCTGGGCCTGAAGACTAATGACTGAAACCAAGATCGACCTTTCCGGTCAAAACGCCATCGTCACCGGCGGCGCGGCGGGCATGGGCTTTGCCATCGCCCAACGCCTCATGCGGGACGGCGCGAATGTCTGCATTTGGGATCTTGAGCAGGACGCCATCGACCAAGCCGTCGCGGGGCTTTCGGTAGACGCCGGCGACGCGACGGCTTTTGGCGTGGTCGCAGACGTGTCCGATCCCACTGCCGTAGAGCGCGCTGTGGCCATAACGGGTGAACGTTTCGCGCATGTCGACATCGCTATCAACAATGCCGGCATATCCGGCCCCAACGTGGTGAGCTGGGAATATCCGGTCGAAGACTGGCAGCAAGTTATCGCCGTCGATCTGGTTGGTACCTTCCTGGTCAGCCGGGCGGTTATTCCGCTGATGCTGGAAAACAGCTATGGCCGGATCGTTAATATCGCCTCGGTGGCCGGCAAGGAAGGAAATCCCAATGCATCGGCCTATTCAGCCGCCAAGGCCGGCGTCATCGGGATCACAAAATCCCTGGGCACGGAACTGGCCGCCACCGGCGTCCTGGTGAATTGCGTCACGCCGGCCGCCGTTCACACCGCGATCTTCGATCAAATGACGCAAGAGCATATCGACTATATGCGCTCGAAAATCCCCATGGAGCGGTTCGGCTTGCCCGAAGAGGTCGCCGCCATGGTCGCCTGGCTATGTTCGTCCGAATGCTCGTTCAGCACCGGCGCGGTATTCGATATATCCGGCGGCCGGGCGACATATTGATCTCCGCACAGTTAAATAACCGAGAAATTCGTCAATCGAAACGCATTTGAATTAGTTTGAATGAGTCAGATACGCGGTTTATCCCGCCGCCTTCGCAACTCATATAATTTGCTTGGAATTTAGTATTAAAACCTTGGATTATATGATCTTTTTTGATCCATTAATTGATGACTCGTAAACAACTCTCAGCTTAATTCTTTCGCTTCGATTTGGAATCGAAAGGAAATAAACGATGATTCAGTTGCTTACAAAGCTGCAGGCGAACACCTCCGGTGCAACGGCTATTGAATACGGCCTGATCGCCGCCTTGGTGTCTGTCGCCGCCATTGGCGCGTTGAACTTAATGGGCGGCTCGCTCGATACCATGTTCACGGCGGTTTCCGGCCAGCTCGATAGCGCCGTATCGGCAATGCCCACGACCTAGACGGTTAAATTCTATCCACAAGGCATCCGGTAAGCCCGATGCGTAGGAGCGCTTGAGCGGTTAACCTCGCGGTCGTTATGACCGTGCGAACCCTTTGGAGCGCCCCTAACGCCTCTTTGGCCGAACGCCGCGGCCTATGGGACCGGCTGTGCGATATTCTGATCGCCGAACGTGACCGCTGGATCTTGTGGTTACCCGTCGCCCTGGGCAGCGGTATTGGGGCGTATTTTTCGCTTTCCGACGAGCCGGCGGATTTTGTTGGGCCAGCGCTTGTCGCCAGCGCCCTGGCTGTGGTGGCGCTGTTCCTACGCCGCTTTCGCTTTCTCTTGGCGGCGATTTTTCTGGCGACATTGGCCGTGGGCTTCGCGGTTGCCCAATGGCGTACCCATGACGTTGCCGCACCGGTCATCGCCGAAGAACTCCGCCATCGTGTGGTAACCGCGACCATCGTGGCGATCGAGCCGCGCGGCACTCGGTTTCGCATCACTCTCGACGTTGCAACTATCGCCGGCCTCGACACCGCGGAGACGCCGGAAGGAGTGCGGCTCACGGCGTCGGCCGGGCAGTATGGCGGCGTGCGCCCCGGCGAGCGCATAACCGTTCGCGCCACCTTGCGGCCACCGCCGCCACCGGCATTGCCCGGCGGGTTCGACTTCCGGCGCATCGCCTGGTTTCAACAGCTCGGCGGCATCGGGTTCGCAACGGGGAACTTTGTAGTCGACCAAGGGTACTCCGAAAGGCCAACACTGGCCGCGCTCTCCGATCTTGTGCAAACTGCAAGGATCGCCATTACCCAGCGTGTCACAGCGGCCTTACCCGGCGTGCCCGGCGCGGTCGCCGCCGCCCTGATGGTCGGCGAACGCGGCGCCATCCCCGACGAAATACGCGAGGCCATGCAAAAATCCGGGCTGGCCCATCTGCTGGCCATATCCGGTCTGCATGTGGGTCTGGTTGCCGGCTTCGTATTCTTCGCCGTCCGCGTGGTGCTGGCCGCATCGCCGCGGTTGGTGCTGCGCTATCCGGTCAAGAAATGGGCGGCCGTGGCGGCGCTTGGGGCGGCTTTCGTTTATTTGATGTTGGCGGGCGCAACCATACCGACCCAGCGCGCCTTCATCATGACCGGTCTGATACTGGTTGCGGTGATGCTCGATCGCCGTGGCATCTCCTTGCGGCTCGTCGCCTGGGCCGCTGCGATCGTTTTACTCATCCGGCCGGAAGCATTCCTCAGCGTCAGTTTCCAAATGTCGTTCGCCGCCGTGATCGGCCTGGTCGCAGTCTATGAAGTCGTCGGCGACAGGTTCCGCCGCTCTTTGGGCGATCGCGGTTTAGGCTATCGCGTCATGGTCTATCTCGGCAGTATCCTGCTGACGACCGTCGTGGCATCGCTGGCGACGGCACCCTTCGCAATCTTCCACTTCAATCAGTTCGCGACCTATTCGGTGGTGGCGAATTTGGTCGCCATCCCCATCGCCGCATTTTGGGTGATGCCGCTGATCGTCGTGTCACTGATATTGATGCCGTTCGGCCTTGAGGGCGTCGTGATGCCGCTACTCGGTGTCGGCATCGAACTCATCGTCGCTGTCGCCACCGAAGTTTCGTCCTGGCGCGGCGCCAGCCTGAATGTCGCGGCCCCGTCGGTCCTCGGACTGAGCCTGGCCGTCGCGGGTGGATTGTGGCTTACCCTATGGCAAACAAGATGGCGCCTGGCCGGGATAGCCCCCATCGCGGTTGGCCTCCTGTCGATCTCCGCATCCCAACCGCCCAATATCCTGGTCAGCCCCGATGGCAAACTCACCGGTGTTATGGGCCATGATAGCGTGCTGCTGGTCTCCAGCGGCCGGGCGCAAGGTTTCGTGCGCAATCAATGGATCAGGCGGACCGGGGCCAAAAACTGGCGCGCTTATCCCAGACCGGAGGAGGGGCGTATTGCCGGCATGCGGTGCGACTTGGCTGGCTGCATCTTCGACGATGGCATGCGGACCGTGGCCTTCGTGCATGAGTCGCGCGCGTTTCCCGAGGACTGCCGCAGCGTCGATATCCTGATCGTCCGCTTTACAGCACCACGCGACTGTTCAGGTCCGGCGCTCATTATCGACCGGCGTGCGCTCGCGCAGAATGGCAGCCACACAATTACCTGGCCCGAAGACAGTGGCGGATCGGAGATCGTTGTCAAAACGTCGGAACTGGCGACGGGGCGGCGCCTCTGGCTCGCCGGTCAGTAGGCGCGGACCAACCCCACCAGCTTGCCCTGCACCTCGACCTGGTCGGGCCCGAAGATGCGCGTCTCGTAACTGGCATTCGCTGGTTCCAGAGCCACCGAGTTATGGCGCTTGCGCAACCGCTTGAGGGTGACCTCCAAACCTTCGACCAGAGCCACCACGATGGTGCCGTTATCGGCACTGTCAGCCCGCTCTATGACCACCGTATCGCCATCGAGGATGCCGGCCTCAACCATCGAATCGCCATCGACTTCCAAACAGTAATATTCGCCACGGCCGATCAGATCGCCGGGCACGCCGACAAATCGAGTGGGGTCGCTCAAGGCTTCGATCGGTGT
>JABDJY010000141.1 GCA_013003285.1 Alphaproteobacteria bacterium
ACACCGTAGGTCCAGTAGCCGCGCCCGCCCAACAGCCGCACGATGACGAGCTTGGCCTGGCTGATGATCTGGTCGGTGTACAGATCGACCGATAGATTATGACCGAGACGCAGATAGTTCGCTAAACGGACGCTCGGCGCCGTCTGATCGGCTGTGAGGCGCGCCGATTGTGCCGCCGCCAGGCAGGCGATCTCGGTATCGGCGGCACTGAGCACCACAATATCGCCCGGAGTTTGATCCAGATCGACGGCCTCGCTGCCGTCATCGACAGCACCAGGTATGGCGGCCAGCAGATGCATCAGCCGGTGATTTCCGCGGCGATGGCGGCGCGGTCCATGCCGGATCGGCCGATCACCACGAGTTCGCTGCCACGCAATTCGCCGTCGCGCCAATCCCGGTCGAAATAGCGTTGAAAGCGCGTGCCCACCCCCTGCACCACCAAGCGTCGGGCCTTGCCGGGAATGTCCAAAAATCCTTTGATGCGAAAAATATCATGCGCTACCACGGCGGCGGTCAGGCGCGCCTCCAGCTTGTCCGGATCGTCGATGGGGCCGAGCAAAATAGTGAAACTGTCGAAATCGTCATGATCGTGGTCATCTTCATCATCGTGCACGCTGGGGCGGGCGGCGATGTCGTCCTCGGCGCCGGCGTCGAGCCCCAGCACCAGCGCCGGGTCGAGCTTGCCGTGGGTGGCATTCACGGTCTTCACACCGGCGCGCCGGTGTTCGGCCAGGGCGGTCTCGATGGTGGCGAAGTCGCCGTTCAACAAATCGGCCTTATTGACGATGATCAGATCGGCGCAGGCGATCTGGTCGGTAAACAGCTCTTCCAGCGGATTATCGTGATCGAGCGAGGGATCGGCGGCTTGGGCAGCGGCCACCGCCGCCGGGTCGTCGGCAAAGCGTCCGCCGGCGACGGCGGCGGCGTCGACCACCGTGACCACGCCGTCGACCGTGGTGCACGCTTTGACTTCCGGCCAGGCGAAGGCCTTGATCAGGGGTTTGGGCAGCGCCAGGCCGGAAGTTTCGATGACGATATGGTCCGGTGGCTCGGGCCGGTCGAGCAGGGCGGTGATGGTGGGCACGAAATCGTCGGCCACGGTGCAGCAAATGCAGCCGTTGGACAGCTCGATGACATCCTCCTCCTCGCAGCCCTCGATACCGCAGCCATTGAGAATTTCGCCGTCGATGCCGAGATCGCCGAATTCGTTGATGATCAGCGCCAGACGCTGCCCGTTTGCGTTCTCGAGCAGATGGCGGATCAGACTGGTCTTGCCGGCGCCGAGAAAGCCGGTGATGACGGTGGCGGGTATCTTTTGCATGCGGCAGTTATTCCGTTGATCGAGGTGATTTGAGGGTGATTGGCAGGCCGGCGGCGATGAAATCGACCCGCTCAGCGCGCGCGGCGATTTGTTGGTTGAGCCGGCCCGCATGGTCGCGAAAGGCGCGTGCCAGTTCGTTGTCGGGCACGATGCCGAGACCGACTTCGTTGGCGACGCACACGACCGGTTCCGGCGTTGCTTCGAGGGCGTTGAGGAGGGCGGCAATTTCGGCGTCCATGTCGCGTTCTGCCAGCATGATGTTGGTGAGCCACAGGGTCAGGCAGTCGATGAGGATCGGCTGGCCGTTCCTGGCGCGTGACGCGACGGCGTTGGCGAGCGCGACCGGTGCCTCTTCCGTCTGCCAAAACTCACCTCGGCGTGCTTGATGTTCGGCGATGCGGGCGGTCATTTCGCCGTCGCGCGCTTCGGCCGTAGCGATATAGATCGGTCGCACTCCCATGGCGTCGGCGTGGCCGCGCACCAGCGTTTCGGCGTGGCGGCTCTTGCCGGAACGCGCACCACCAAGCACCAGCGTAAGTGCCGGGAGTAGGCCCGTCGGGGCAGGCTGAACCGCATTATCCATCGCCAACCGTCTTCCCTCCGCCCGAGGAGCCGGTGTTAAAGTTACGCGCTAAAGAGGTCTCCTGGCTCCGGGTCAGGGGACATGGCGTCCTTCCCAGCGGTGATGACCGCCAGTGGTGATACGCCTGTCCTCGCCGTTACAGTTGCGGGGGCAGCGCCGGTATTGGCGATTGATCCGGAAGAACCATCGCCGCACCGGACTTCCCTGTTCTAGCGCTGGAGCAACGCTAGCATGGCGGTGTGATCGGGCGCCAGTATGCTTTCCGTTGTGGCGTGCTGATTGACGTGGAAAAGCGCCCACGCGCCGTCCGGATGGCTTTCTGTCGGGCCGAAATGATCGATCCGTGTGACCGAACAATTGTCGATCTGGCAAGCCAGCGCGACTTCTGGATCCAGGTTGAGCGCATGGCCGATAGCGGCGCGAATGACCCCGCCATGTCCGACCGAGATGATATCGCCGCCGGAATGTTGTTCGGTGAGCCGCGTGATCACGGCCGAAGTTCGCTCCATCAGGTCGACGAAGCTCTCGCCGCCAGGGGCGCGGGTGCGGGCGGGCGCGAGCCAGAATAAATGCTTGGGGTCGAGCTCGGCGTACACATCTTCGCGTTTGCGGCCCTGCCATTCGCCGAAATTCTGCTCCTGCAGATCCTCCTCGATTATTGGTTCGGGAAGATCGAGACCGGCAGAGCGGATCGCATTGGCGGTTTGGTGAGTGCGTTGCAGATGGCTGGTCACCAAGGTGCCGTTTGCGGGCAAAAAGCGCGCGAGCGCGGCATAGGTTGGCGGGTCCTCGACATTGGCAGCTGGGTCGGTATTGCCGTAGATCCGCCCTCCGGTCGACGTGACCGGCGCATGGCGAACCCACCACCAGCGCGTACGTGTACTCATGCTGCGTTTCCTATGATGACGGCGCTGGCAACGATTAACATCGCGGCCTCGGCTGCCTGCTGTACGCCTCCCAAAACATCACCGGTATAGCCGTCGATTTGCCGTAACGCTAGCCAGCCGACGACGAAAGCGCCGGCCCCGCCCGCCGCCAAAATAATGATGACGCCGCCCCCCGCCGGGGTGATCAGCATCAGGGCCGCCAAGAGTGCGCCCAGGGCCAGACCCTTCCAGGTCTCGCCTTCATTGGGGGTTCCCGCCAAGGCGCTGAGACCGTCATCGCGCGCCGGCGGCAACCAGCGCATGGTGGGCGCGAACATGGCGCGGCTCCAGGCAGTGGCGGCGATTAGCGCCCCTGCCGCCGCACCGGTATCGACTGCTGCAATGGAGGCCAGGGCGGCGATTTTGGCAACGGTGATCACCGCCAGGCTCAAGGCGCCATAGGTGCCGAGCCGGCTGTCGTGCATGATCTCGAGTTTCTGTTCGCGTGACTGTCCGCCGCCGAAACCATCGGCCAGGTCGGCCAGTCCGTCTTCGTGCAGCGCGCCGGTCAGCCAGATGGTAATTCCGATCGCCAGGGTTGCCGCGACCGCTGGGGGTATATTGGCCCAGGCGAGCAAGGCCAGAGCAATGGCGCCAACGCCACCGATGCCGACCCCGACCACCGGGAACAACCACATGGCGCGCGCCAGATCCGCCGGCGGTGCATCATAGTCCGCGTCGTCATTATCGGCCTGCTCGACAGGCAGCCGGGTGAGAAAAGCAGCGGCGAGCCGGAATTGCTTTCCGATATCCGGGCGTTCAGGATCGTCGCCGTGTGACTCCGGGTTTGCGTTCATGGCCCTGTTATAGGACAAGTGCCGACCTTTCGGAACGGGTAACGACCCGTCCTATCGCCCGTGAGTTCGAAGATGACAGATACCCCAGATCAAGCCAGCGACCCGACCGGGCCCGACACTGCGACTTTGGATGATATACGCCGGCTGCTGGTCGATATGCCGGGACCTGATCTGGAAGCCGGTGTCGCGGCCGTGGCCCGTGAGGGGCAATTGACCAAACCCGCAGATTCGCTCGGGCGGTTGGAGGAAATCTCTCACTGGTTGTGCCTGTGGCAGGGCCGCTACCCGCCGCGCGCCGACCATGCGCGGGTGTGTGTATTTGCCGGTAATCACGGTGTCGCTTCGCGGGGGGTCTCGGCCTATCCGTCCGAAGTGACGGCGCAGATGGTGCAAAATTTTGTCGCCGGCGGTGGCGCAGTCAACCAATTGGCGGCCCTGGCCGACGCCGATTTGCGGGTCTATGAGATGGCCCTGGAACAACCGACGGCGGACTTCACCGAAGGCCCCGCGATGGATGACGGTGAGTGCGCGCGCGCCATTGCCTACGGGATGATGGCGGTGGAAGACAATATCGAGCTGTTGGCGCTGGGCGAAATGGGTATCGGCAATACAACAGCGGCGGCGGCGATCTGCCATGCCTTACTCGGCGGAGAAGCATCGGATTGGGCGGGACCCGGTACCGGGGTCGCGGGTGCCGTACTCGATACCAAAATTGCGGTGGTTAGTGCTGGGGTGGCGGCCAACAAGGCCGAAATGTCCGACCCGTTGAATGTGCTGCGCTGCGTTGGTGGGCACGAAATCGCCGCCATTACCGGGGCGGTAATCGCTGCCCGGGTGGCGCGCATTCCGGTGTTGCTCGACGGGTACGCCTGTACGGCGGCAGCCGCCGTGCTGCACGCCATCGACCCGGCCTTGATCGATCATTGCCTGGTTGCGCACCTGTCGGCGGAACCGGCCCATCGTGATTTGGCCCAGCGTTTGGGTAAACGGCCGTTGCTCGACCTCGACATGCGCTTGGGCGAGGCGTCGGGCGCTGCCTTGGCGATCAACATTGTACGCGCCGCGGTGGCCTGCCATGTTGGTATGGCGACATTCGACGAAGCCGCTGTGAGCGGCCGTAGCGCGACCTAATCTCGACTTTTTGGGTGCAGGGGCCCAAGTTGAGGGTCGCGAATATTGGATTGTCGGCGCGCAGACCGCATCGCCTAAACGAACGATATGAACCAGGCTGAAACGACTGATTTAGAAACCCCAGCCCCATCTCAAATGGTGGCGTCCGGGCCGCTTCTCGAATTTGGCGGCCGCGTTAGGTTGCGTACGCTCACCCGTATCCGCTGGGTCGCCATCGCCGGTCAGCTGGCGGCGTTGTTCCTGGTGCGCTTCGGCCTGGACTGGCCGTTGCCCATGAATGCGGCGCTGGCGGTTGTTGGCGTCTCGGTTGTGCTCAATCTGGTGATGAACTTCCGCCGACCCGAGCAGGGACGTCTGAAAGAGTGGGAGGCGGCCGCTTATCTGGCGTTCGATACCTTGCAGTTGGCGCTTCTTCTTTATCTCACAGGCGGGTTGGGTAACCCGTTTGCGCTTCTATTCCTGGGCCCGGTGACGGTATCGGCGACGGTTCTCACCCGGCGGGCGACCGCTATATTGTGCGGGCTGGTCATCGTCTGCGCCACCGCCCTGGTGTTCGGCCATCTACCGCTACCCTGGTCGGAGACCGGCTTGGTGCTGCCGCGTTTATATATCGGCGGACTGTGGGCGGCCGTAGTTATCGGTACGCTGTTTCTCGCGGTCTATGCCGGCAGCCTGTCGGCGGAAGGCCGGCGCATGTCGAATGCGCTATCGGCGGCGCAGCTATCGTTGGCTCGCGAACAGCAATTATCTGCGGTGGGTGGTCTGGCGGCCGCCGCCGCGCACGAGCTGGGCAGCCCGCTCTCGACCATCCTGGTCACCGCGACGGAGCTGAACCGGGAGATGCCGCCAAACAGTCCTTACGCCGAGGATATAAAATTGCTTCAGGCGGAAGCTCGAAGGTGCCGCGAGATCCTGGCCGAATTGTCGCTGCAACCGGGGACCGACGATAGCAGCGATCCCTTCGCGCGAACCCCGTTGTCGGCCATGGTCCATGCTGCCACCGACCGGCATCGGGTAGAGGGCATCACCCTTAATATTGAGGCCGCTGGCGGCGACGATAGCGCCGAGCCCGTTGTCGCGAACAGTCCAGAGTTCAATCATGGTTTGGGCAATATCGTACAAAATGCGGTGCAATTCGCCCGCGATCGCGTTGATGTACGGGTCGCCTGGACACAGGACACGATCTCGGTGACGGTGCGTGATGACGGTCCGGGATTTGCGCCCGCTGTCCTCGATCGGGTGGGCGAGCCTTATATTTCAAGCCGCGGCGAAGGTCATTTGGGGCTTGGCATATTCATCGCCCAATCGTTGCTGCAACGCACCGGCGGCCGGCTTGCGGCCCGTAACTTGCGGGGCACCGGCGGGCGGGTCGATGGCGGCGAAGTGGTCATCACATGGCCGCGTGCAAGTCTTGATGTTAATGCCTGAGCGGGGTAATCGAGGGTCATGACGCAGGGAACAGAATTTTCTTCGCAAGGCACCGCGTCGCCCTCTGGCGACATGTCGCTATTGATCGTCGATGACGAACAGAATCTTCGTAATCAACTCGTCAAGGCGATGGAACGGCGCGGGTTTATCGTGGCCGCGGCGGAAAGCGTTGCCGAAGGCAAGCGGCTCGCCCTGGCCAACCGGCCAAAATACGCTGTGGTCGATTTGCGTTTGGGTGATGGCAGCGGGCTTGAGGTGGTTGAAGTGCTCCGCGAGGCGCGCGGCGATGTCCGCGTTATCGTGCTGACCGGCTACGGCAATATTGCGACCGCGGTGGCGGCGGTGAAGGCCGGCGCCGTCGATTATTTGCCCAAACCGGCCGATGCCGACCAAGTCGCGGCCGCATTGTTGAGCGACGAACAGGCCCTGCCGCCGCCGCCGGAGCGGCCCATGTCGGCGGACCGGGTGCGTTGGGAGCATATCCAGCGGGTCTACGAGCAATGTAACCGAAATGTGTCGGAGACCGCGCGCCGGCTGAATATGCACAGGCGGACGCTGCAGCGTATTCTGGCGAAACACGCGCCGCGCGAATAGGAAGGTGGCGTCGCGCCACCGATCAAAACATGCCGAACTGGCTTTCTAAATTAGGCCGGCGTCGTACGCCGATGTCCGCGTCGGTTCCTGCGGGCACCATCGTCTACGCTATCGGCGATATCCATGGGCGGCTGGATCTGCTGCAGCAGTTGGAAGCGAAAATCCAACGCGACGCTGCCGGCATCGACGCCGATCGCCGGCTCATTGTCTGCCTGGGTGATTATATCGATCGGGGTGATAATTCGCGCGGCGTTATCGAACATCTAATGAGCACGGCACCAGAAACCTTCGAGCGTATTTGTCTTATCGGAAATCACGAATCCTATCTTCTGCGCTTTCTCGATGACAGCTCTGTCGCGGCAAACTGGTTGGAAAATGGCGGGCGGGAAACCCTGTCGAGTTATGGCATTTCGCCCCCTGCGCGGCTCGACCATGACGGTGCGTCGAAGAATTTGCAGGCCGAATGGCGGGCTGGTTTTCCGCCCTCACACGAAGCGTTTTTGCGTTCGCTGGCGCCTAGCCATCGCGAAGGTGATTATTTTTTCGTCCATGCCGGGGTTCGGCCCGGTGTATCGCTGGATCGGCAAGATCCCTACGATTTAATGTGGATTCGCGATGAATTTATCCGCCACCAAAGTGATTTTGGCGCGGTCATTGTGCATGGGCACACCGTACAGTCCGAACCAGAAAATCTGTCCAACCGCATTGGCATCGATACCGGCGCCTATAAAAGCGGCCGTCTAACCTGCGCGGTCCTGTGGGACAATGATCGGCGTTTTCTGAGTACCTAGGACAGCGCTTTAACCAGCTTTCGATTGGCTCAGATGCCAGGCCCATGCCGTGGCGACGATGGTGTCGAGGTCGGAGATTTGCGCTCGCCACCCCAGCCGGTCATGCGCCCGTTCGACTGCCGCCACCAAGGCGGGCGGATCCCCGTCGCGGCGTGGCGCATCCTGCGCCGGGATATCGCGGCCGGTGATACGCCGACAGGTCTCGACGACTTGGCGCACCGAATAACCGGTGCCCGTGCCGAGATTGGCGATAAGGGGTTCGGGTGCGCTCTGCAGATAATCGAGAGCCGCAACATGGGCCAGCGCAAGATCGCTTACATGGGCATAATCGCGCACCGCCGTGCCGTCGGGCGTGGGATAGTCGGTGCCGTAGATATTGATATGCGGTCGTTGCCCCAGCGCGGCGAACAGCACCAGCGGAATAAGATGGGATTCGGGATCGTGGCGCTCGCCCAGGTCACCCTCGGGATCGGCGCCGGCGGCGTTGAAGTAGCGCAATGCGGTATAGCGTAGGCCGTGGGCGGCGGCGAAAGAACCGAGCATTTCTTCGACCGCGCGTTTGGTCTCGCCATAAGGATTGATCGGTGCGCTGGGCGCACCTTCCGGGATCGGCACGGTTTCGGGTTGGCCATAAACCGCCGCCGTGCTGGAGAAGACGACTGAGCTAACGCCCTCGTCGACGAGTGCCTGCAGGAGGGTGAGGCTGCCATACACATTGGCATGGTAGAAGGCGGCGGGATCGGCGACCGAAATACCCACTTCGATCAGGCCGGCGAAATGGATCACCGCTTGCGGCTTATGGGCTTGGATCACCGCGCGCAGACGCGCACCATCGGTAATGTCGCCGGCTTCGAACGGCCCCCAGCGCACCGCATCCCGATGGCCGTTCGACAGATTGTCGTACACAATGGGGGTATGGCCCGACGCGGCGAGTTGCTTGCAGGTGTGGCTGCCGATATAGCCGGCGCCACCGGTCACCAAAATATTGGCCATATTGCGTAACCTGGTCCGTGGTCCTCGCTTGCGGCTATCCTAGGCATAGCCGACGCGCCGTACCAAACGGCCACGCCAACGATGGTGGGGCGTGACGTCTGCCCGGCGCACCTGCTATTAAATGACAGATGACTGTTAATCAAAGCTTGCATAACTGGTTGCCGAAGCTGGGCAATGTCGCCGTTTTATGCGTCGGTGACGTGATGCTCGACCAGTATGTCTATGGCGACGTGGATCGGGTGTCGCCCGAGGCGCCGATCCCGGTATTGAATGTAAACCGCCGGGCCCAAGCGATGGGTGGCGCCGGTAACGTTGCCTGTAATATCGCCGCCCTGGGGGCGACGGCGAATTTGGTCGCCGTGATCGGCGACGATGATGCGGGCGCGCGGGTGCGCGACCTCCTGAGCAATTGGGATGGCACGGAACCCCATTTACTGGTCGATCCGGACCGGCCGACAACGGTCAAGACGCGTTTCATTGCCGGCGGCCAACAGCTTCTGCGGGCCGACGACGAATCCGCCGGCGATATCGCCGCCAACGTGTTGGACCGTGTCGTGGAGGCTGCGACTTCGGTGGCGGGTGCATCGTCAATAGGCGCCGCAATACTGTCGG
>JABDJY010000144.1 GCA_013003285.1 Alphaproteobacteria bacterium
TCAAGACTGCGCCAGACCAACTGCATAAATAAAGTCTTCACCCGGCGCCAGGTAACAATCTACCTAAAATTCACTAAGCCAACTTAACGGCCCAACACACTCCTGGCCTTACCCCCTCCAGGAACACGTCGTTTAATACATAATTCAAAATAGCAGATCTTCCTGAGTCGCTCAAGACATCCTGCAATGCGCATTTTCAATAACTCATTGTATTCGGGATCTGACTTTCTCGTTCCGGCCAGATTTGGCGAGCGGGAAAATCAAAATCGATGGGTGACAAAGCACTGTCTGCCGACGAGTTTTCGAGGATTGGGCCACAAAAAGGACCATTTCCCGATAGAGTTGCTTGCCGCATTAAGACGGGAACGGCGATGCGAGCTGGTTTAGGCAACGCTAGGGCCAACTTCGGCGGCGAATTGCCGCTTATTCCACGATCCGCTGCATGACATCGCAAATGGGCCAACATGTTGCCACATTTCACCCGTACGACGCATGTGCTTGATCAGTGCGCTTCTTACCCCCGAAATTCAAACCATGCGGCGATACCAGGAGGCTGTTTGAATGCCGAAGAAGCTATTTGGCTCTGATGCGATGTCTGTTCAGGATCGGCTCGCGATCATTTCCGACCATCTCAATTCCTTCTCTCCCGACATTCCATTTGGCGCACAGCACGATCACGACGATCACAGTGGCCATGTTGCATCACGGCCGGAAGAAGGAACCGAGCAATTCTTTCGCGACCCCGGAAAGGGAGGCGGAGCCAAGGGAAAGAAGAATTTCGATCCCGCCGCGCAGGACGATTCTGCTTCCACCGATGAAGAACGGAGTATACTTGTCGATTTGATCGGCAACGATACGGATAAGAACGGTGATGCGCTGACGGTAACAGCGATTAACGGACAGCCCGCAACCTACAATATCTGGATTGATTTGCCTTCCGGAGCACGTTGCCTACTGTATCCGGATGGAACGCTGCTTTACGATCCCAACGGCGCATTCGAAATCCTCGACGATGGGCAAACCGCAGACGATATCCTCAGCTACACGGTTTCGGACTCTTCCGGCGCGACAAGCACCGCGACCGCAACGATAACGGTTATGGGGTTGACCGACCTGCCCCCCGAGGAATTGCCCGCCGGACCCGATGCGATCAACGATTTCGCCGACACCGACGAAAATACGCCAGTTGGTGTCAATGTTCTGACCAATGATGCAGATCCGGTTGGTGGCGGTCTGACCTTGATCGCGATCAATGGGATTGCGGTTTCCGCGGGTTCCGAGATCGGTCTTGGGTCCGGAGCGACTTTGCACGTTGGGGAGGACGGCACGCTAACTTATCAACCGAACCCAAATGGTTTTCTAGAGCACACACCGACCGGCGCCACCGAGAGCTTCAGCTATACGGTCCTCGATGCCCAGGGAAACGAAGATACTGCTACGGTCGAGATTGATGTGGCCCATGTAGATAATTCCGCGCCACCGGCCGAGGGCACGCCATATTATGTCGAGGCCATCCTGCCTGACGATACGCTGCGCCTAAACTATCCCGATGAGGTTGGGACCGGAGATACCGTGACTTTCGCTTTCGCCGATGAAACGCCGTTTTATTACTGGTCGGGCAGCTTTGCCTGGAACGGCTTTCAGGCGTTCAGCGCGCAACAACAGGACGCAACACGCGATGCTCTAAAAGCTATCGAAGATTTCACTAATCTGACATTTGTCGAGACAAGCCCCGAGGAAGCAGAAATGATATTCGGCATAGCTGATCTGCCCGGGGATACCCACGGCACAGCGTATTTCCCGTCCGGAAACGGTTCGGGGCTATATGACAGCGACGTGTGGATCGATAGCGAAACCGCCGGCGCCGAATTCATTGAAGGCTCGATCGGCCACCTGACCCTGATCCACGAGATCGGCCATGCTCTGGGTGTGAACCATCCCGACGCCATGTTGCTGAGCGCCGAAGAAATGACACGTCAGTTCACCGTGATGGCCTATGGCGCCAGCACAACGGCCGATGCCGAACCGGAAACCATGATGCTCTACGATGTCGCGGCGCTACAGCATCTCTATGGTGCGAACGAGACAGCGACAGCGGGCGACGACACCTATGGGTTTGCAGAGCTCGACAACAGTACCCGCACCATCTGGGATGCTGGGGGTCACGACACGATCGATTTGTCTGCTGCCACCTATGGTGTCGAGATTGATCTGCGGGACGGCGCGTTCAGCAGCGTATCGGCAACTGGAAGCAGTAATCTGGCTATTGCCTTCAACTCGACGATCGAAGACGCCTACGGCGGAGACTTCGATGATATCCTCAGGGGCAATGATGCCGACAATTACCTGTCCGGCGGCGCGGGAAGCGATACGCTGACTGGCGGCGAAGGTGCCGATCGCTTTGCCCTTTTGGATGACGGAAGTGCGGATATCATTACCGACTTCGTGCGCGGCGCGGACCATATCGATCTCAGCGCAACAGATGCGAGCTTCGATAGCCTTGTTATGCAGAACGACGATGCCGGGCTGATCGTCAGTCTGGGCGACAGCTCGATTTTGCTGGAGGATGTCACTGAGGTTGATGAGGACGACTTCTTGTTCGGGGTTGCCTAACCTAGCGCCTCCCGCCCGCCTGCTGCGGTGCATCCATGAGAGGCGCGGTGCCCCACTAAAAAGGTCAAGAGGCCCATGCCCCAGGGTGTGGGCCTTCCGCATCTGAGGCGGATTGCAGGAAAAAAACCTGACAAATCAGTTCAAAAAGGTCCAAACTGAGACCTAGGTCACGGACATTCGATCTTTGCCAATTCCGCGCGTGTCGATGGGGATGAGGTTGGTCCGGCTGCGGGGGCGGTATGGAAGTAGTCGAATTCAACACGGAAATGGCAACGGTACTGGGGCTATTGGGCTTCACGGTTTTCCTTTTCGTGTCGGAGATCATCCGAATTGATCTCGCCGCGCTTCTGGTGCTTGTGATGGTCGGAATTCTCAGCTACGTGCCGGGGCTGGGGCGGCTTGCAGACGTCACGCATCTCTTCGACGGCTTTGCATCGAATGCGGTCATCTCGATCATCGCGGTCATGATCGTCGGCGCCGGTCTCGACCGGACCGGGATCATGAATAAGGTTGCAGCGGTTATCCTCAAGCACGGTGGTACGACCGAGATGCGGGTCGTGCCAATCGTCTCGGGGACCGTAGGCCTCATATCGAGCTTTCTGCAGAACGTCGGTGCTGCGGCACTCTTCCTGCCCGTTGTAAGCCGAATTTCCGTGCGGTCGGGCATCCCGCTCAGCCGGCTTTTGATGCCGATGGGGTTCTGCGCGATCCTCGGCGGAACTATGACGATGGTCGGCTCGTCACCGCTTATCCTCCTCAATGATCTGATCCTGACCGCCAACGAGGGGTTGCCGGACGATCTGAAGATGGCGCCGTTCGGCCTCTTTTCGGTGGCGCCAATTGGCGCAGCGCTGATCCTGACCGGTATTCTATATTTCCTGCTTCTGGGGCGCTGGGTCCTGCCGGGCTCTTCGGACCCGATCGACGTTGCCACCGGTCACGGTACATCGGAATATCTGGAGCGCGTCTACGGACTTCATGCTAACGTCTTTGAAGTGGATGTGCCCGCCAACAGCCCCCTGGTCGGAGAGATCCTGGCCGACATCAACAACGAAAATAACATCTACATCATCTCGACCTTCTACCGTGGCAAGGCGTCGATGATCCAGATCCTGACCGCCGAGATCGCCGCCCCCTGCCGCCTTGCCATCATCGGCAACAAGGCCTCTGTCATGGCCTTCGCCAAGCGCTATGGGCTGCATGTGCGCCCAGAGCTTGACGTCTTCGTCGAAGAATTCGCGCCCACCAACGCAGGCATAGCGGAACTGGTGATCACGCCCGATTCCAGCCTGATCGGGAAAAGCCCGCGCGATCTGCTGCTTCGAAAGACCTACGGGCTCAGCCTTCTGGCCATCCATCGCGGCGAAGAAACACTGAGCCATGTGAAGACCGACGATCATGAACCGACACAGATCGGCCTTGTCCCGTTTCAGGCCGGCGACATGCTGGTCGCACACACCCGCTGGGACAACCTGACACGTATCAAGCGTGACAGGGACTTCATCGTAGTGACCACGGATTTCCCGCAAGAAGAGCTGCGGCCTCACAAGGTTGGCTGGGCGGTTCTGTTCTTTCTGGTCTCGCTCAGCCTGATCCTTTTCACCGATGTACGGCTCTCGCTATGCCTTCTGACCGGCGCCGTCGGCATGCTGCTGAGCCGGGTTCTGAGCATCGACGAGGCCTATCGCGCCGTTGGCTGGAACACGGTGTTCCTGCTCGCCAGCCTGATCCCGCTGGGGCAAGCGGTACAGAATACCGGCACCGCCGAGTGGATCGCGCAGCAGATCCTCGCAATCCTCGACGGCTGGCCGGTCTGGTCGCTTCAGGCCGGTGTGGCGGTGCTTGCGACCGTGTTTTCGCTGGTGATGTCGAATGTCGGCGCGACGGTTCTTTTAGTGCCGCTTGCCGTGTCGATTGCCGTCGCCGCCGGCGCCAGCCCGGCGCTTTTCGCGTTGACCGTGGCAATCTCGACATCGAATTCGTTCATCATCCCGACGCATCAGGTGAACGCGCTGATCATGGGGCCGGCCGGCTACAAGGTGATGGATTTCGTCAAGAGCGGTGGCATCATGACGGTACTCTTCCTGATCGTCTCGATGATCATGCTGAATGTCGTCTTCTGACGATTGCGCCACGGCAGCCGCGACGCGCGCCGCCCATTCGGGCAAACGTGCCGCCCAACTGAAGACAAAAGCCTAACGGGGGCCCAAGATGAGCAAGATCTCAAACGCCAAATACGAAAAGGAACTAGCCCGGCTTCAGATAGAGCTGGTCAGGCTGCAGGAGTGGGTAAAGCATAGCGGGCACCGTGTTGCCGTGATTTTCGAAGGTCGGGACGCCGCCGGAAAGGGCGGCACGATCAAACGGATCACCGAAGCGATGAACCCACGCATCTGCCAGGTCGTTGCACTGTCAGCTCCGACAGAGCGGGAAAAATCTCAGTGGTATTTTCAAAGATATGTGGCCCATCTGCCGGCTGCGGGCGAGATCATCCTGTTCGACAGATCCTGGTACAACAGGGCAGGGGTCGAGCGCGTAATGGGATTTTGCACCGACGAGGAATACAAGGAATTCATGCGCAGTTGCCCAGAGTTCGAACGCATGCTGGTGCGGTCCGGCATCCAGCTTATCAAGTATTGGTTTTCGGTCAGCGACGAAGAGCAGGAACGTCGCTTTCAAAGACGCCTGACCGATCCGACCAAGCGGTGGAAGCTCAGCCCGATGGATGTGGAAAGCCGAAAGCGCTGGGTCGATTACTCGAAGGCCAAGGACGACATGTTTTCGCATACCGACATCAAACAAGCGCCCTGGTACGTCGTGAATTCGGATGTGAAAAAACACGCCCGCTTGAATTGCATCAGCCACTTCTTGTCATTGATCCCGTATGAGGAACTTGAAAGAGCGCCGGTTGTTCTTGAAGATCGCCCGCCGCAACGAGGCTATGTGCGCCCGCCGATGGCCGATCAGACATTCGTTCCAGAGATCCATCGCGACCTGCTTAAATGAGGGCCGCCAGTATCTAGGTTTTCATAGGCTTCGCAGATATTGAACACATCGAGAGGCAATTTTGCAGGGATCACGAGCGCGATCCTTGGACAATGACAAAGTGCTGAATTCCCACTGCGATGTTGGCTTGATTTTCAAACGCGAACTTCAAGCCGGCAAGATTTATCCGACTTCACATCAGATTTGGCATGATCAGATGTCTCAATTCAATCTCGCAACGCACTGGACGATTTCAATGCATGTCATTTCGATGGAGCCCTAATTCCAAAAGAAATAGTCAGATCATTTTAGACAAGATTACATTCTCACGCGGCTGAAACCTGGATCATAAGGAC
>JABDJY010000331.1 GCA_013003285.1 Alphaproteobacteria bacterium
CTGCAGGACTTGGCGATTTTGGTGCGCGCAGGCTTCCAAACCCGCGAATTCGAGGAACGGTTCCTCACTTTGGGGATTCCCTATCGGGTGATCGGCGGCCCGCGTTTCTATGAGCGCATGGAAATCCGCGACGCCATGGCCTATTTGCGGGTGATCCACCAGCCCGATGACGATTTGGCGTTCGAGCGTATCGTCAACAAGCCTAAACGCACCATCGGCGACGCCACGGTGCAAGTGCTGCACGCGGTCGCGCGCGCCGGCGGCACCAGCCTGTACCGGGCGGCGGCGGAAATCGTCACCACCGACGAGTTGAAGCCGCGCACCCGCACGTCGTTGGCAAACTTGATGGCGGATTTCGCCCGCTGGCGCGCCTTGTCGGGCGAAGGGCCGGCGGCGCTGCCCCATTCCGAATTGGCGGAAATGGCGCTCGACGAAAGCGGCTACACCGAAATGCTGATGAACGACAAATCGCCCGAGGCACCGGGCCGGTTGGAGAATTTGAAAGAGCTGGTCACGGCGATGGAGGAGTTCGAAAATCTCGGCGGTTTCCTCGAGCATGTCTCGCTGGTGATGGAAAATACCGAGAATGCCGGCGCCGATATGGTCAATATCATGACCCTGCACGGCGCCAAGGGGCTGGAGTTCGGCACCGTGTTCCTGCCCGGTTGGGAGGAGGGGCTTTTCCCCCATCAGCGCAACATGGATGAAAATGGCGCGGCCGGGCTCGAGGAAGAGCGGCGGCTTGCCTATGTGGGACTGACACGGGCGAAACGCTCGGCCATCGTCTCGTTCGCCGCCAACCGGCGCATCCATGGCCAATGGCAGAGCGCCATCCCGTCGCGTTTCGTCGACGAGTTGCCGCCGGAGCATCTGTTGATCGAGAGCGAGCCGGGAATTTATGAGGGTGGCGATGCGTTGTCTCAGAGCCGCTCATCGGGTTTTGGCAGCCGTGGCGGCTGGAGCGGCCGCCGGTCCGACCCGCTGATCGAAACGGGCGCGACCTTGATCGAGGCCGATCCCGTCGGTTTCGCCATTGGCGAACGGGTCTTCCATCAGAAATTCGGCTACGGCCGGGTCACCTCGATCGATCGCAACAAGCTGGCGATTTCCTTCGATAAGGCCGGCGACAAGAAGGTACTCGACAGTTTCGTCGTGGCCGCAGACGCCGTGTGACCGGATCCGCGACGCCCCCCAGCTGGAAGGTTGAGGTCATCGTCCCGACCGTGGCGGGTGACGCCATTGCCGATGCCGTCGAGACACATATCAGCGCCGTCAGCATGTTTCCCGCGCCGCCAGGCGATGTCATGCGCATATGCGGCTATGTCGCTGCCGAGCCCGATGCGGCTGCGCTAAAAGCCGATATAGCGACGGCGGCCCATACCGCCGGAATCGCCACACCGGAACTCGATATAGTCTGTTTGCCGGCAACCGATTGGGCGGCAGTCAACCGGGAAAGCTTCGCGCCCTTGCGGGTTGGTGGCTTCTGGATTCGCGATTCCTATCATGACGACCCGGCGCCGGCCGGTACGGTTACCCTCATCGTGGATGCCGCGACGGCGTTCGGCACCGGTCACCACCCAACGACCCAGGGCTGTCTGATCGCCCTCGACCACTTCGCCAACCGGCCGCGCCTACTGCAACCGGGCCCAGTGCTGGATATGGGCTGCGGCACCGGCATTCTCGGCATGGCGGCTGCGTTGCGCTTGCGGCGCCCCGTCGTCGCCACCGACATCGATCCGGTCGCGGTGGCCATGGCGCGCTATAACGTTGAAATGAACCGGTTGGGCGCGGTTCACCGGCCGATTGTCAGCCGTGGCTATGCCGACCACGCCATCCTCCGCGCCGGACCCTACGCCTTGATCCTGGCAAACATATTGGCGCGGCCGATCGCCCGCATGGCGCCGGACTGCGCGCGCCATCTCAAGCCCGGCGGTTATGCGGTTCTGTCGGGGTTACTGACCACCCAGGAGCGCCCGGTTATCGCCGCCCATCGCCAACAGGGGCTGATCTTGACCGCCCGCCATCGTATCGAAGTATGGTCGACCTTGGTGGTGCGGCGTCCTATCTAATAGGATGAATTATGCCGCCATTGTGCTCCCGCTAACCCAAGATTAGTTTTCAAAGATGGCCGACCAAAAATCCTCCGATCTAAACCCCACCGCGCGACTTGCTGCATTACGTACCGAGCTATCGGCGACGGGTTTGGATGGATTTGTCGTGCCGCATGCCGACGAGCATCAGAACGAGTTTCTGCCGCCGCGCGCAGAACGCCTGGCCTGGCTGACCGGGTTCAGCGGCTCGGCCGGCATGGCGATTATTCTGGCCGACCAGGCGGCGGTATTCGTCGATGGCCGCTACACGCTACAGGTGCGCAACCAGGTCGATGGCGACCTCTATAGCTTCCACCATCTCATCGAACAGCCGGCGACCGATTGGGTTGCCGAGAATTTGAGTGCCGGCGCGAAGCTGGGCTACGACCCCTGGCTGCATGGTGTGCGAGGCGTCGATCGTTTGCGCCAGGCGTGCGAGAAGGCCGGGGCGGAGCTGGTCGCCGTCGAGGCCAATCCGCTCGATGCGGTGTGGTCCGATCAGCCGGCGCCGCCGCAAACCCCGGTGGTGCCCCATGAGTTACGCTTTGCCGGCCGCGCCAGTGCGGAAAAGCGTGCCGAACTCGCCCAACAGCTCGCCGATATCGAAACCGCCGCCGTGGTGCTCACTCAGCCGGACTCCATCGCCTGGCTGCTCAATGTGCGTGGCAACGATGTTTCCCACACGCCGTTGCCGTTGAGCTTCGCCATCCTCAACGCCGATGCCACCGTCGACTGGTTCGTCGATCCGGCGAAGACATCAGATGATCTGATCGCTCATCTTGGCAATGGCGTTGTCCAGCACGCCCCCGAGGCGCTGGGCGCGGCGCTCGATAAGCTCGGCAGCGCCGGCGCGCGGGTGCAGGCCTGCCCGGACACTGCCGCGTCGTGGGTGTTCGACCGGTTGGCCGCGGCGGGCGCCGATATCCGCCGCGCCGCCGACCCGGTGACCCTGCCGAAGGCGATCAAGAACGACACCGAACTGGACGGCACGCGGGCGGCGCACCGGCGCGATGGCGCGGCGCTGACAAGGTTTTTGGCCTGGCTGGCGGCGAATGCGCCCGGGGGCGACATCACCGAAATCGGCGCCGTCGAGAAGCTCGCGGAAATTCGGGGCGCGGGCGATCTGTTCCGCGAACTCAGCTTCGATACCATCTCCGGCGCCGGTTCGAATGGGGCCATCGTGCATTACCGGGTCACGCCCGAGACCGACCGCAAGCTGGGCATCGGTGAGCTCTATCTGGTCGATTCCGGTGCGCAATATCTCGACGGCACCACCGATGTTACCCGCACCGTGGCCATCGGCGCGCCCGACCCGGAAATGCGCGACCGGTTCACCCGCGTCCTCAAGGGCCATATCGCCATCGCTCTGGCGCGTTTTCCCGCTGGCACCACCGGCGGTCAGCTCGACTCCCTGGCGCGGCAATTTCTCTGGCAGTCGGGTCTCGATTACGACCACGGCACCGGCCATGGGGTCGGCAGTTATCTGGGGGTCCATGAGGGCCCGCACCGCATCTCCAAGGCTGGCTCGGTCCAGGCGCTGAAGCCGGGCATGATCGTCTCCAACGAACCCGGCTACTACAAGGAGGGCGCGTACGGCATTCGGATCGAAAATTTGGTGGCCGTGGTGCCGGTCGACGGCATCGCCGGCGCCGAGCGCGAGACACTGGGCTTCGAAACCCTCACCCTGGCGCCGCTCGATCCGGCCTGTATCGAGATCTCGCTGTTGAGCGAGTCCGAACGGGACTGGCTCAACGCCTATCAAGCCAGGGTGATGGCTGAAATCGGTCCGCTGGTGGATGACGCGACGCGGGATTGGCTCGCCGATGTGACGCAGCCGCTGTAATCGGATCTAACCGCCGATCAATTTCAGCCAGGCATCTTCGTCGATGGTCTCGATGCCGAGCTCTTCGGCCTTTTTTCCCTTTGAGCCCGAGCCCGGTCCTGCGACCACTAGATCGGTCTTCTTCGACACCGAGCCCGAGACTTTGGCGCCGAGCGCTTCGGCGCGGGCCTTCGCTTCCGGCCGGGACATTTGCTCTAGACTACCGGTGAACACGATGGTCTTGCCGGCCACGGGCGAATCGCTGGTCGGTTGTTCGAAGGGCGCCACGTCGAGGACTTCCGCCAAATCGTCGAGCACCGTGCGGTTATGTTCCTCGTGTACGAAGGCGAGTATGTCGGCGGCGACCGAGGGGCCGATACCGTCGATATTGATCAGTTCGCTGTAAGCGTCGCCCTCGATGTCCTGTGCCGCGTCCATTGCGGCGCGCCAAGCCTCCAGTGTGCCGTAAGTGTGCGCCAGCAGCCGGGCTGTTGCCTGGCCGACCTGACGGATGCCGAGGGCGAAGATAAAGCGGTCGAGGGATATATTCCGGCGCTCGGCGATGGCATCGATGAGGTTTTGCGCCGATTGTTCGCCCCAGCCCTCGCGTTCGCCGATCACCGCCTGGTCGAGTTTAAAGATGTCGGCTGGTTCCTTGATCAGCCCATCTTCCCAGAATGCCACGATATGTTTGACCCCGAGGCCTTCGATATCGAAGGCGTTACGCGAGACGAAATGTTTTAGCCGCTCGACCGCCTGCGCCGAACAGATCAGCCCCCCGGTGCAACGGCGCGCCACCTCGTCTTCGGGGCGAACCGCTTCCGAGCCGCACACCGGACAATGATCCGGGAACTTGTAAGGCTTGGCCCCCTTGGGCCGCTTATTGAGGACCGGTTCGACCACCTGGGGAATGACATCGCCGGCGCGTTGCACGACCACCGTGTCACCGACCCGTACATCCTTGCGGGCGATTTCGTCTTCATTGTGCAGCGTCGCGTTCGACACAACGACGCCGCCCACGGTCACCGGCTCAAGCCGCGCCACCGGGGTCAACGCGCCGGTGCGGCCGACCTGGATATCGATTCCGCTGAGGATGGTCGTTGCCTGTTCGGCGGGGAACTTATGGGCGATCGCCCAGCGCGGCGCGCGGCTTCGAAAGCCGAGGCGTGTTTGCCAATCGAGCCGGTCGACCTTGTAGACCACGCCGTCGATATCGTAATCGAGGGTCGGCCGCGCCTCGCCGATTTTTCGGTAGGCGGCCAAGGCCTCGTCGACCTCTGCACATTGCTGCGCCAGCGGGTTCACGGGGAACCCCCAAACGCCCAGCCGTTCGAGAAACGCCCAGTGGGTGCCGACGGGATCGTCGCTGATCTCGCCCCAGGCGTAGGCGAACATACGCAGGGTGCGTGATGCGGTGATGGCCGGGTCGAGCTGGCGCAAGCCACCCGCCGCCGCGTTGCGCGGATTGGCGAAAACCTTGTCGCCGGCCGCTGTCTGGCGTTCGTTGAGCGCGTTGAAGGCCGATTTCGGCATATAGACTTCGCCGCGCACCTCGACGATTTCGGGCGCGTCGGCGGGTAACGTCGCCGGGATATCCGTAATGGTGCGCAGATTGGCGGTAATGTCCTCGCCTTCGCTGCCGTCGCCGCGGGTCGCACCGCGCACGAAGGTTCCTTTTTCGTAGCGCAACGAGACCGACAGACCATCGATTTTGGGTTCCGCCACCAGAATGACCGGCTCGTCTTCCGGCGGATTGAGGAACCGCCGCACACGGGCGACGAAATCGGTCACATCGTCATCGTTGAAGGCATTGCCCAGCGACAGCATGGGCACCGCATGCCGGACCTTGGCGAAGCCCGACGTCAGCGGCGCGCCAACGTTCTGGGTCGGGCTGTCTTCGGTGGCCAGTTCGGGGTATTTCGCTTCGATATCCTGTAGCCGGCGGAATGCGGCATCATATTCGGCATCCGAAATGCTGGGCGCATCTTCCTGATAATAGAGCCGGTTATGCTCGCTGATCTCGCTGGCGAGGCGCGCATGTTCGGCCGCCGCCTGCGCGGGCGTGAGGTCTTCGATCGAGGGTAAAGAATCGGTCATCACAGGCAATACATACACCGACGCGCGCCCGCAGGCAGCCTTCTTATGGCAGCTTTTCGATGGCCGGCCGGGCGCCAAGCACGGCGGCCAGCATGCCGATGGTTACGAGCATAACGGCGCTGCCCGACAGCGCATTGAGCGGTTCGCCGAGTAAGATCACCGCGGCGATGGCCGCTGTGGCCGGCACCGCGGCGGTGATCGTGGTGGTCAGCGCTGCGCCCAAGGCCGCCACGGCGCGGGTAAACAGCAGCAGCGAAATAATCATGCTGAAGAAGCCCTGAAATACGGCCTGGCCGGCGATGTCGAGCAGGGGTGCGGTATCGAAGCGCGACGGTAAAAACGCGAAATGGATGGGCACGTAAGTGATCATGGAGATCACCGCCACCAGGGCGGTGCCGCGCAGCGGTTCGACCCGCCAGGCACGGGCGAGCAGGGTAAACACCGCCCAGTCGGCGACGCCTAGGAGAAACAGCAGATCGCCGCGCCACACCAGGCCGGTGATGTTTTCGCTGGCGAGTAAGACGACCCCGGTGAGGATCACCGCCAGTCCGGCGATTTGCCAAACGCTGAGGCGCTCGCCGAGCATCAGCCAGGCGATCGGCGCGGTGAATAACGGTATGGCGCCGGCCAGGATCGCCGCGCCATGGGCGGCGGGGGCGAACTGATAGCCGGTGAAGGCAAACAAGGCGAAGCCCGGCCCGGCGAGCATGGCCAGAACAAAGGCCTGCCACAGTTTTAAAGGACCAAGGCCATAGCGCAGCACGAATGGCAGCATCAGAACGCCACCAACGCCCAAGCGCAGCGCCACCAGGTCGAACGGGCTGAGGGTGGTTTGCACGGCGACGCGCGAGATGATGTGAAAGCTCGACCACAGCACGACCACCGACAGGGCGCAGGCGATGCCGATGGTGAATTCGCGGGGATTTGCTTTCATAAAGTTTGTTGGGAGGGGCGGCGTTAGGCCGCGTCGCGCGGCGATGCGGCGGCCACCGACGCGTCGCCGCCGAGCAGCCGTTCGGCCGCAGCGCGGGCCTCGTCGGTAATTTCCGCACCGGCGAGCATGCGGGCGATTTCTTCCCGGCGCGCCGGTTCGTCGAGCGGTTCGACCCGGGTCGCCACCGACGCGCCGTCACCGTCTTTGGAAACCCGCCAATGGCGCTCACCCACCGCCGCAACCTGTGGGCTATGGGTCACCACAAGAATTTGCCGGTCGGAGGTATCGGCGAGCACGGCCAGCCGTTCGCCCACGGCGGCGGCGGTTGCGCCACCGACCCCGGCGTCGACCTCGTCGAATATCAACGTCGTCGCGCCACCGGCATCGGCGAGCACGACCTTGAGCGCCAGCAGAAAGCGGCTGAGTTCGCCGCCCGAAGCGATTTTACCCAGCGGACCCGGCGCGCTGCCCGGATTGGTGGCGATGCGGAACTCTACCGCGTCGAGACCGGTTGCCGACCAGGCGGATTCCGGAAGACGCTCGATGCCGCTCTTGAAGGTGGCGTTATCCAGTTTGAGCGGTGGCAATTCGCGTCCAACGGCCCGATCCAGCGCACGGGCGGACTTGCTGCGCCCCGCCGACAGGCGCTCACCGGCGGCAACATATGCCCGCCGCGCGCTCTCCGCCGCTTTCGCTAAGGCGGTCAATTTATCGCTGTTACCGTCCAACGCCGCCAGCCGATCGGCCAGCTTGGTATGAATGTCGGCCAGATGATCGACATCCGTATTATGCTTGCGGGCCGCCGCGCGCAGCGCAAATAGCCGCTCCTCTACCGTATCGAGACGGCCGGTGTCGGTCTCGATGGCGTGGGCGAGGGCCTGCAACTCCTGTAAGGCTTCCAGGGTTTCAGCCGTGCTGCGATCCAGCGCCGCGATGATCGGGTCGAGCCGCCCACCGCTGAATTCCGCCGCCCGCGCCAGGGTTCGCGAGGCGCGTTGCAGGGCCGGTTCGGCACCGGTATCGCCGGCCAAATCGTCCAACGCTTCGTTGAAAGCCGTCATCAGCCGCTCGCCGTTTTGCATTAACTGGCGTTGGCTGGCCAGTGTGGCTTCCTCGCCTTCAGCGGGGGCTAAATCGTTTAATTCGGTGACATCGTGGCGCAGCTGCTCTTCTTCGGCGCGCGCCGCGACAACGTCGGCTTCAGCGTCCGCCAAGGCGGTGCGCGTAACAGCCCAGGCGTCGAACAGTTCCGATACTTTGATCGCTTGTGGGGTGAGATTGCCGAACAGGTCGAGGGCAGTGCGTTGCACCGCCGGCGCGGCCAGGGCGAAGCGTTCGAACTGGCCCTGAATTTCCACCAGCTTTTCGCCGAGTTGGCGCAGCAATCTGGCGGTGGCCGGTTGGTCGTTGACGAAGGCGCGGCTGCGGCCATCGCGCCCGACGATCCGGCGCAGCAAGATTTGGTCTTCGTCCGCCTCAAGACCATGCTCGGCGAGCAACGCGCCGGCCGGGTGATCGCCGGTAACCTCGAAACTTGCCGAGACAATCGCCTGCTCGGCGCCGGGGCGTATCAAGCCTGCATCGGCGCGCATGCCGAGCGCCAAACCAAGGGAATCGAGAAGGATCGATTTACCGGCGCCGGTCTCACCGGTGAGGACGCCCAACCCGGTATCGAAATCCAGTTCGAGGCGGTCGATCAGGACGACGTCCCGAATCGACAGGTGGCGCAACATTAGCGCTTAAAAAGGCCAGAGTCGGCTGAAGAAACCGCGCTCTTCGGGTAACTCGTCCGCGACGCCGTCGCCGTCGATATCGCGAACGACAACACCTTCGACCAGCTGGAAACTATCGACATACCATTGGCTGCCGGGGAAGTTGTGGCCCAACACGGCAGCATTTTCGCGCGCTTCCGGCTCAATACCGATCGCGGTATAGGCTTCGGAAATACGATGGAGCGCCTCGGGCGTATGGGTTGTCGACTGATAGGTGTCGATGACATTGCGGAAGCGGTTGATGGCCGCCAGATACTGGCCACGGTTTAAGTAGAACCGCCCCACTTCCATTTCCTTACCGGCCAGATGATCTTGCGTCAAATCGATCTTGAGCTGGGCGTCACGCGCATACTTACTCTCGGGAAAGCGTCTTGTGACATCACTCAGCGATCCCAGCGCCAACTCGGTAACGCGCTGGTCGCGGCCCACATCGGTGATTTGTTCATAATAGCTCAGGCCCTTGAGGTAGTAGGCGTAAGATATATCGCGGTTGCCGGGATGAAGCTGAATGAAGCGGTCGAGGGCCAGAATCGCATCGTCATAATCGCCACGGGCATAGAAGGAATAGGCCCCCATCAGCTGGGCCTTTGTTGCCCAAATCGAATAGGGATGTTGGCGTTCGACCTCTAGAAATAGGTCGCTCGCCTCAGCGAATTCCTCAACAGCAACCTGATCGACGGCCTCGTTATAGAGTTCCTCCACCGGGCGTTCGACATAGACT
>JABDJY010000155.1 GCA_013003285.1 Alphaproteobacteria bacterium
GATAATAGGGGTCGACGCCGATGCAATGGCCGCCAACAAGGCCGGGGCGGAAGGGCAGAAAGTTCCATTTCGTATTGGCCGCATCGAGGACGTCGTTGGCGTTGATTCCCATGCGCCCGAGGATCATGGCGACTTCATTGACGAAGGCGATGTTGATATCGCGCTGGGCATTCTC
Source organism: Alphaproteobacteria bacterium (assembly GCA_013003285.1). Taxonomy (GTDB): domain Bacteria; phylum Pseudomonadota; class Alphaproteobacteria; order UBA6615; family UBA6615; genus JABDJY01. The sequence continues at coordinate 176 of JABDJY010000155.1, forward strand.
GATGACCTTGGCGGCTTCGGCCGTGCGAATGTCCTGGGCGCGGTGAATATCGCCGCCATTGATGGCGCCATAGACCGAAACGAGACGCTCCAAAACCTCCGGCGTTTGCCCGGCCACAATCTTGGTGATGCGATCGACCGTGTGCTCACGGTCACCGGGATTAATGCGTTCCGGCGAATAGCCGAGGAAGAAATCCACACCGCATCTAAACCCTGACGCACGCTCCAGAACAGGGCCACAAATATCTTCGGTGACACCCGGATAGACCGTGGATTCGTAGACCACGATAGCGCCCGGCTTTAGCACAGCCCCCACCGTCTCGCTGGCCGCAATAACCGCCGACAAGTCGGGTTTATTGTCGGGGCCGACCGGGGTCGGCACGGTGATAATCAGGACATTACTGCCACCGATCTCGCCGGCATCGTCGGTAAGCGCCAGCGAGCTAGACACTAACTCGTCCGACGTGACTTCCGATGTCCGATCGTGGCCGCGTTTGAGTTCGGCGATGCGCTCGGTGCTGATGTCGAACCCCAGGACCGGGCCATGCTTGGCCAGCGCCATCGCCAGAGGCAGGCCGCCATAACCCAGACCGACGACAATTACTGTGTCTGCACCGCTCATCATCACCTCAACTCGTTCTCGTGTCGTTTGCCGCTATTCTGTCGTTGCCAATGTCCCGTCAGCCAAAAGACCGGAAACCTCCAGCTATGGGAAAATTTCTGATGGTTCACAAGCGACACGGGTGGGAAGGACGGAATAAGTTTGAACAACAGACAATGGGAACACTATAATTTGGTTAAAGTATAAATTAAGCATTTTCATATAGTTAAAGCCAAATATTGGCAACATCGTTAACTATACAAAAACGTTAAATGCGATAATAAGACGTAATATTGCTACAAAAACGAGCACCACGTTGAGACTTCGATATAGCAAAAAATCTTAAATGTATGTTAACTTGTCATTGTGGTCTTGAGCCGATGACAAACGCAAATCGTGTCACTCTATTTGATAAATAATACGACACGAAAGGTTCGGTGCTGCCAACGGGAGAGAAAGGGATTGGCCTGGAGAAACCAGGCGTCTCGGTTTGCCAAATAACCAGATCGAAGCACCTTTACTTGTGTGCGTCATGTGGAAGTTGAGGACTAAACTCTTCCTTTCTTTTATCGTTTGATGTTGGTTCCCCTAATGAGCGGCAAGCAAAAATGTACGAAGACTTCTACAAACTGAGCGGGCGCCCGTTTCTAATATCGCCGGATTACCGGTTTTACTTCGACGCCCGCCCGCACAAAAAAGCGTTGGCCTATCTCACTTATGCGATCGACCAGGGTGAGGGTTTTGTCGTCATCACGGGCGATATTGGAACCGGTAAAACAACGCTGATTGATTATATTCTCTCTACATTTGTGGGCCGAAACCTAGTGGCCGCAAAAGTCGTGTCAACCCAACTCGATGCGGACAATATGCTACGCGCTGTTGCGGAAAAATTTAACGTATCTCAAGAGGGGGCCGACAAGGCGACAGTTCTCAAGCGGATTGAGAATTTTCTCGCTGACAATCATCGGATGGCGAAACCCGTTATTCTGTTCATCGACGAGGCACAGAATTTGTCGCGCGCTGCGCTGGAAGAACTGCGGATGCTCTCGAATTTTCAGCTCGGCAACCGTCCGCTTTTACAGACTTATCTAGTTGGACAACCAGAGTTTCGCAACACGCTTGCAAGCAAAGATATGGAACAACTTCGACAACGAGTCATTACGTCCTGTCACTTGGGTCCGCTCGATGCTGAAGAAACGCAAGCCTACATAGAATATCGATTGAAGCGAGTTGAATGGTTGGACGACCCAATATTTACAGAGGAGGCCTTTCAATTGATCTACGAAGTAAGCGGCGGTGTCCCGCGACGAATAAACATTTTTTGTGATCGGCTTTTGTTGACTGGCTTTATCGAACGTACGCACGAGATCGACGCAGATCTGATCCATGAGGTCTTGAGCGGCATGTCGGAAGAAGGGCTCGTACCGGCGATAGCATCGTAAAATAGCAGTTTTGGTGTTTGGTTCGTCCGGGAAAATCAAAAAAGATTGCTGCGAATCGACTGGAGAGCGAAGCGCCCCTAAGCACTTAGAAAAAGGCGCAGAATAATTCAAAATAAGGGTGTGGTTAAGTGTCAGTCGATCGGTGGAGCACTAAACGAGCGCAGGCGGGTGTGCGGCTAAATGCCGGAACAACGCTTGTCGCGCCTGCCGCAAAATCGAGGGTTTCGGGAAACGGCTCTATTACAAACGCTCTGACCGTCGACGTTGAAGATTATTTTCAAGTCTCGGCATTCGCCGACGCGATCGATCGCAAGGACTGGGATAATCATGATTGTAGGGTTGAGGAGAACGTCAACAATATTTTGCAACTCCTCGACGCGCACGGCGTCCACGCTACGTTTTTCACCCTCGGCTGGGTGGGCCATCGCTATCCAGATCTTTTGCGTAAAATCGTGGCGGAGGGGCACGAACTAGCAAGCCACGGTCAGAACCATATTCGTGTTGGCGAGCAAAGTCCGGATGAGTTCCGGGCCGACATTCGTGGCGCAAAGCACTTGCTCGAGGATATTGCCGGGGTTTCCGTTAGGGGATATCGCGCGGCCAGTTTTTCTATCGGCAGGGAGACCCTCTGGGCCTTCGATATATTGGCCGAGGAGGGCTACGCCTATTCTTCGAGCATTTATCCAATCCACCATGATCTGTACGGCATGCCGGAGGCGCCGCGCCATGCTTTTCGGACGGGTGCGGACAACGACCTTGTTGAAATTCCGATTTCGACCGTACGGTTAGCCGGCCGCAACTTACCCTGCGGGGGCGGCGGATATTTTCGGCTTATGCCCTATCCACTGGCCCGGTGGGCGCTGCGTCACGTCAACCAAAGCTCTGGTCAGCCTTGCGTGTTTTACTTCCATCCCTGGGAGATCGATCCCGGTCAGCCACGGATACCTGGCGTGTCACTCAAAACGCGTACACGGCACTATCTAAATTTGAACAAAATGGAACGCCGGCTGCAGCGTTTGTTGTCCGATTTCTCATGGGACAGAATCGACGCCATCTTCTTAGGCCCGGAGGCGGTGGCATGAAGGCCGATGTGCTGACGGCGCCGATGGAAATTGGCGAACTCAACGCAAGTAAGGCCGCCGATTGGGACGCCTTTGTCGGTACCCATCCCGACGCGACGTTTTTCCATCTGTCTGGCTGGAAACAAGTTATTGAGAGCAGTTTTGACCACGACTGCCATTTTTTGTACGCGTACGCGAGCGGACAAATACGGGGTGTACTTCCCCTGGTCCATATAAATAGCCGTCTCTTTGGCAACGCGCTGATTTCTACAGCCTTTTGTGTTTGTGGCGGACCTGTCGCGGTCGATCACACGGCCCGATCAGCGTTGGAAGAACGGGCTATCGCGCTCGCCGAAGAGCTCAAGGTCGACTATCTCGAGTTCCGTCTGCGCGCACCTGGAAATGCCGACTGGGCGCGCAATGACGAACTCTATGTCGAGTTTCGCAAGCAGCTCGATCCCGATCCTGAAAAGAACCTGGCGCAAGTGCCGCGCAAACAGCGGGCCATGGTCCGCAAAGGCATTAAATTTGGTTTGCGCAGCGAAATCGATGTGGGCGTCGATCGTTGCTATAACCTATATGCCGAAAGCGTTCGCAATCTGGGAACGCCGGTATTTGCCAAAAAATACTTTGTCGCGCTGAAAGCTGCCTTCGGCGAGGCCTGCGAAATTCTGACCGTTTGCCAGGGCGATCAACCGGTCAGCAGCGTCATGAACTTCTATTTCGGCAACGAGGTTCTGCCTTATTACGGTGG
>JABDJY010000225.1 GCA_013003285.1 Alphaproteobacteria bacterium
CGGCAGCGGCGCTTAAACCGCTACTACTGGGCGGAAAGTTTGGTTGCCGCCCGGCAGTAAATCCAGCAGGTCGCCGCTTGTTTACAGAGGAACCGATCAGGGTCTGATCGCCAGCCTCTGTGGGGCGAAAGTCGCCCCACAGCCCCCCCTCCCTAACCCTCCCCCTCGCCGGGGGGAGGGAATAGTCTTTGGCACATCCGGGGGCGCTTTTCCGCTCCAGGAGCAACAACCCTTAGTTTGATCTCGCGTCCGGCGTAAATATTGCCACCATCGCTTGACGGCGACCGTGTGAGGCGGCTTTATCACCCCCTAATTCAATCCTAGGAAGTTTAAGATGATCGATCACCAAGCGGCTCTCATCTATGCCATGGTCATGGCATCGGCAGCGGACAGCGATATGACCGATTCGGAAATGAACCGGATCGGCGAAATCGTCAGCCATTTGCCCATATTCAGATCTTTCGACGTCGAGCGGCTACCGGAAATCGCCAATAATTGCGCGACCCTGCTGTCCGATGAGGACGGGCTGGACAAGGCATTCGAGGCCATGCGCGAGGCGCTGCCCGACCGCTTGCGCGAAACCGCCTATGCGCTGGCATGCGATATCGTCGCCGCCGATGGCACCGCCGAACAAGAGGAGCTGCGCCTGCTTGAGATCATGCGTCACGCGCTGGATGTCGACCGGCTCAACGCCGCCGCCATCGAGCGCGGCGCCGCGGCGCGCTACGCCGTCGCCTAGGCCCCAACAGCGCCGGAGGAGCCTTTATGTCTGATGTGGTCGGGTGGAAAATCGGCCTGATTGGCCTCGGCCATATGGGCAGGCCCATGGCGCGCAATCTGCACAAGGCAGGCGCCACCGTCACGGTGAGCAGCCGCAGCCCCGGCCCGGTCGACGAACTGGCCAGCGAAGGCATGGCAAAAGCCGCTACGCCGCGCGAGGTCGCCGCGGCGTCCGACATCATCATCATGATGGTGACCGACACGGCCAGCGTGGATCTGGTTTTGCACGGACCCGACGGGGTCATCGCCGGCCTCAACCCCGGCGCGACCATCATCGATATGGGCACCACCAAGGTGCGGGAGACCCGCCAATGGGCCGAGGAAGTCGCCCAGACCGGCAACACCTATATCGACGCCCCGGTCTCCGGCGGCCAGGTCGGCGCCGAGCAAGGTTCGCTGTCGATCATGGCGGGCGGTAGCGCCGAAGTGCTGGAGCGCGTGCGACCAGTATTCGACGTGCTGGGCAAGAACATCACCCATATTGGCAATGTCGGCGCCGGGCAGGTGGCGAAGACCGCCAACCAGTCCATCGTCGCCGTGACGCTCGCCGCCGTCGCCGAGGGCCTTACCCTGGCCCAGCGCGCCGGGGTCGATCCGGCCAAGGTTCGCGAGGCGCTGCAAGGCGGCTTTGCGGAATCGCGGGTCCTCGATCTCCATGGCGGGCGCATGGTCGAACGCATGTTCGAAGCCGGCGGACCCGCGCGGGTGCAACTGAAAGACGTCGACCAGGCGCTCGAACTCGCCGCGCAAGTCGGCCTCGAGCCCCCCACCCTGATCAATATTCAGAAGCTCTGGCAAAAAATGATCGACCATGGCTGGGGCGATCTCGACCAGGCCGGCATCATCCGGGTGATCGAAGAGCTGTAGGATTCGGGTTACCCGGATCGGCGCGACGCACCCAGGCGCGGCGGCAGACCGATCAGCACCTGCAGCGCCGCCTTGAACATCTCGGCGTTTTCACCCAGCGCGGCGAAAAACTTCCCATCGACCGCGGCGACCTCGGGTTCGATCTCGGACACCGTCTGGCGTCCCTTATCGGTGAGATAGAGCGCGCGCGAGCGTGCATCGGTCCCCGGCGCCCGGCGCAGATGACCGGCGGCCTCTAACTGGCGCAGCACCTGGGACGCCATCGTCGTATCGACCCCGCAATATTGCGACAATGCCCGCTGGGTGGTCGGTACCGGCTGGGCCAAGGTCCGCGCTTCGAGATGGTGCAGACCCGACAACAGCACAAACTGCGCCTGGCTCAATCCCCGCGCCTTCACGAGAGTGCGAATTTCACGCTGCCAGGCATTCGCCGTCCGCCACAACAGGATACCCGGGCTATCGTCGGGCCCCCGCCGGCGCGCAATCGCTTCATTGTCCTGATCAATGTCCGACATGGCGCTGTATTCCCCAGATTCGCGACTATAATATTTGTATGCATATAATTTGTATACATATTATTAATGACAATGGACTGAGACTGTGAGCGAATAGCGGGATAATTCTCGGGGAAAAGACAAAAAAGGCCGCGCCGGAGAAATCCGGCGCGGCCCTTGATTTAGCGATGTTGGTCTGGGGTGGGTTACATACCCATGCCACCCATACCGCCCATGCCACCCATGTCGGGCATGGCCGGGCCGCCGGCGCCCGCAGGCTCCGGCTTGTCGGCAACCATGGCTTCCGTGGTGATCAACAGACCGGCCACCGAAGCGGCATCCTGCAGCGCGGCGCGAACGACCTTGGTCGGGTCGATGATGCCGGCCTTGACCATATCGGTGTAAACACCCGCCTGGGCGTCGTAACCGAAGGTGCCGTTTTTCTGCTCGAGCAATTTACCAGCGACCACGGCGCCATCAGCACCCGAGTTCTCGACGATCTGACGCACTGGCGTCTGAATCGCCTTACGGATGATGTTAATGCCGACCTTCTGGTCTTCATTATCACCTTCCATCTTGTCGAGAACACGCGCGGCATAGAGCAGAGCCGTGCCACCGCCCGGTACGATGCCTTCTTCGACAGCGGCGCGGGTTGCGTGCATGGCGTCTTCGACGCGGTCTTTCTTCTCTTTCACTTCGATCTCGGTCGCACCACCGACACGGATGACGGCAATACCGCCGGCCAATTTGGCCAGACGTTCTTGCAGTTTCTCCTTGTCATAATCGGACGAGGTCTCTTCGACCTGGGCGCGGATCTGGTTGCAACGGGCCAGGATGTCGGCCTTTTTGCCAGCGCCATCGACGATGGTCGATTCTTCCTTGGTGATCGAAACGCGCTTCGACGTGCCCAGCATGTCGAGGGTAACGTTCTCGAGCTTGATGCCGAGATCTTCGGAAATCACCTGACCGCCGGTGAGGATCGCGATGTCCTCGAGCATGGCCTTGCGACGATCGCCAAAGCCCGGGGCTTTGACTGCCGCAATCTTCAGACCGCCACGCAGCTTGTTGACCACCAGGGTCGCCAGCGCTTCGCCTTCGATGTCTTCGGCAATGATCAGCAACGGACGGCTTGATTGCACCACCGCCTCGAGTACCGGCAACATGGCCTGTAGGCTCGACAGCTTCTTCTCGTGGAGAAGAATATAGGGGTTCTCCATCTCGCAGATCATCTTATCGGCGTTGGTGATGAAGTAGGGCGACAGATAACCGCGATCGAACTGCATGCCTTCGACCACATCCAGCTCGGTCGCCAGGCTCTTGGCTTCCTCGACCGTAATGACGCCTTCATTACCGACCTTCTGCATGGCGTCGGCGATGATGGTGCCAACCTCGAGGTCGCCATTGGCGGAGATGGTGCCAACCTGCGAGATTTCCTCGTTGGTTTTGATCTTCTTGGCGCTCTTCTCGATTTGACCAACCACGGCTTCGACAGCCATGTCGATGCCGCGCTTGAGATCCATCGGGTTCATGCCGGCAGCCACCGCGCGCGAACCTTCGCGAACGATCGCCTGGGCCAGAACCGTGGCGGTCGTGGTGCCGTCACCGGCCAGGTCGTTGGTCTTGGAAGCGACTTCCTTGACCATCTGCGCACCCATATTCTCGAACTTGTCCTCGAGCTCGATTTCCTTGGCGACGGTGACGCCGTCCTTGGTGATGCGCGGTGCGCCGAATGCCTTGTCGAGGACAACGTTGCGGCCCTTCGGACCGAGCGTCACCTTAACGGCGTCGGCCAACGTATCGACACCCTTGAGCAGCTTATCGCGTGCCGAGGTGCCGAACTTGACTTCTTTTGCAGCCATGTTTCGAAATTCCCTAAGTTATGTATGTGTTAAGCGGCTTTTTTCTTGGCAGCTTTCTTGCCCTCGATGACACCCATGATGTCGGATTCCTTCATGATCAGGAGCTCCTCACCATCGATCGTCACTTCGGTGCCAGACCATTTGCCAAACAGCACGCGATCACCGGCTTTGACGTCCATCGGCGTAATACTGCCGTCTTCCGCGCGGGCGCCAGACCCAACAGAGACAACCTCGCCTTCCGAAGGCTTTTCCTGAGCCGTGTCAGGGATAATGATTCCACCAGCGGTTTTTTCATCCGATCCGACGCGGCGGACCACGACCCGATCGTGTAACGGGCGAAAACTCATGCTTTGATCCTCCATAAAGTTTTGAAAATTGTGCAATTCCGCGATTTTCACGGCGATTGTTAGCACTCCCTGAATAGGAGTGCCAAACACTTAGTGAGCCCTAGGGCGGGTGTCAACCGGTACTGGGCTTAAGTCTCGCACTTTATGTCCGGACATATGGCAGCACTCTCGCCACTAGACTGCTAAACAATTGTTATTAAACATTTTTTTATTTGAAAGTGAAATTCTGAAGCCTCACTATTCTAAGTGCGTAGCGATTCGTTTTGGCTTTGCGAGGTACTTTCAACATGAGTGAAGACACCAAAAAACAATTGGCGGGCTATCGGCTGACGACGGCCGAAATTCTCTATCACATGCCCGATCACCCAAGCATTCTGCAGAGCTTCGTCTGGCAGCGGCTCGACCTGGCGCCGCATTATCCGCGGCTGCAAAAGTTCCTCGATTTCTGGGCCCATAATCTCGACGGTAAGCTGCATTCGGTCAATGTCGCCCATGCCGGCCACATCACCCCCGGCCGCTACCGCCACGTCGAAGCGTCGAGTCTGCTGCACTAGCGCACGAGCCCGTCTTACTTTAGGTCGGTGACTTTCCGAGGATCGCCGGCTTAAATCCAGCATGCCGGGTTTTAGATAACCGCCTTTTTGGGATCACAACGGTGTCGTTCGATAGCTGTCGCTGAGCCGAACTTTTTCTAGTGGATCGCGACTGCTCTACACCCAAGATCTGCCGTTAATTGGCAAAACCGCTCACGACTGGAAATAGCCAATTCCGGACCTTCAGAAGATGCTAATATAGCTTCAATTTTCAAGCTGGCGGCGATTTGTCATTGCTGGATCGTCTTCAAATATCCAATGAAATTTCTGATTTGCTGCGGCGTCAGCTCAAACTCTGGCATCGCGGGGTGGCCCGTAAAAATGCCTTCGGCAAGTGCTTCTTCTAAGGTTTCCAATGGCCATCGCTCTGCGAATGTTCTGAAGGGCACCGCCGGGTCCAACGGACTCGCGCCAGTCGGCCCAATTGCATGGCATCGCGAACAATTCGATTCTGCAAACTTGCGCCCGGCTTGTAAATCAACTCCGCCACCATTCGATATGAAGTAGATCAGATAAATCGCACTGATCACTGATAATCCGACGATGAGCAGTCCTAGCATCACGGTTTTGGGGGTCACTTTCAAATTTATGTCCTTCGATACTCACCGAGTGAGGATGATACTCCAAATGAGCTAGCTTGGTCCTCAACAACGGTACCGCTGCACAGGGGGCGTAACACAGCAACATTATTGTACGCACTATCTCGCGAATATCGGATAAAATCGTGGCCATAATTGTCTATTACCGATATGGCGAACACTATGAAACCGATCCTCGATAAGGCGGAAGTATCGATCGACCTAGCCGAGAAATATTACCGCAGCAGCTTCGAGCGCGATGCTTCATTTGAAGTGCGTACAGATGAAGACCAGCTGGTCCTGAAGCTGGTATACAAGGGCGAAGGCGGGCGCGTCGCCGGCCTGCATCTGCATTATTTCCTGCTCGCTGATATACTCGAGGAAACAGCAAATTCAATTGCAGAGCATACGCCAATCGACGATGTGCATCGCGAACCACTGATCCGGGCAACAAAAGATCTGTTAAGAGCGCTCGAAAAAGGGCCGCGACCGCGCCGAAAAAAATAGCTTCTTTGAGTTCAGCGGTTATCGTTTCTGTGGATGGATGAGCTGTTGCTACGGCCACGTCGAAGCGAATCTAGATCGTTTCCCAAAGTTTTTCCTGATGCTCGAGCTCTTCGACTTCATAGTCGAGGAAATCTCGCCGTGAGAGAATGCCAACGATCTTGCCATTCTCTACGACAGGCAGATGACGAAAGTGTCCATCGTGCATACGGTGCAGGGCTTCAATCGCATTAAATCCCGGGCTGACCGTTTCCGGATCACGCGTCATTACTTCACCCAACGCTGTTATGTTGGGCTCAAGGCCAACGGCCACCACTTTCAGGACTAAATCGGTGCTTGTGAATATGCCAGTTAAATTGCCGTCGTAGGTGACCAAAACTGAATGGACATTTTGCTCAGCCATGACCCGCACCGCTTCTTGAACAGTAGAGTCGGCAGAGAGTTCAAAAACATTCTGACCGAATACGATATCGGGGAGGACTTTTCTAACCATATGATTTTCTCTGCCAGTATCTCTGGTTAGACAGTTTTGACTTTGATACGAATTGCCTTTTCCTCCGCAGGGGCCGTTTTGGCGATACGCAGCTTAAGAACCCCGTCCTTGTTTTCGGCGATGATTTTTTCGGTATTCGCATCTTCCGGCAATCGAAACGACCTTTGAAAGGCGCCATAGGACCGTTCGGCAAAGAAGAACGTGCGACCTTCCTCAGTTCGTTCGGAGTGTTTGTCGCCGCGCACTTTCAAAGTTCCGTCATGAACCGAAACATCTATATTTTCGCTGGGCACACCCGGCAGTTCAATATCAATCTCATAGTTTTGGTCGGTCGCTGAAGCATCGGTAGATGGGGCGAAGAAGTCGGCGATACGCTCACCAGCGTGACGCAATGGATCTGTCAGACTTGGCCACCAAACACTTTGACCCGCGGTGTGGGATTTTTCGACCATGGCGTAAAGCTCCTGTGATTTTGAAAGGCCAAATTACCGCATGATTGTTCCAGAGGATTTGATCTGAATCAGAGCTTGGGCGGTTGCCACTAAGTCCAACAAACTGGATGACTTCATAGAGAGATTGAACACAGTTCAGTTCATGACTGCATTGGGGCATTAGCGGTCTTAAACACCAATCTCGGTTTACAGCAGCTCTACCCCCTCCAAACAACGGATAAAAAACGCTAAAAAGGCAGACATCGCTTGCACAGCTACAAAAGGTGTCTGCCGAACGGACGCACTCATTGATCTGAGGCAAGGTATGTAACGTGCTGAAGAGCTAGGTTTAAGTAATGAAACGTCTCCTTACCGCGCTTATCTTCATTTTGATGACCAGCATCGCCTTCGCTCAAGATTTCGATGCGGGATGGGCTGCTTATAGGCAAGGCGATTATGAGACGGCGTTCGAAGCTTGGGCCGCACTGGCGAAATCAGGCGACCCCCAATCACAGACGGCGATAGGTTCCCTGTACTATCTGGGCCTCGGCGTGCGCCATGACCATGCCGAGGCGCACCGACTGTTTATGCTGGCTTCGGAACAGGGTTTCCCTAGTGCGCTACTAAGCCTCGGTATTTTCTACGCAGATCCCGATAACGATCAAGATGTTGTGGAGGCGTATAAGTGGTTCCGTTTGGCCGAGAAGAAAGGGATGGCAGAGGGAGGATTGCGGCGGCATCGGCTCTCCGGAAAAATGACCTCCACTCAGATCGCCGCAGCGGAACGTTTGGTTCTCGATTGGCTTGATGCACATCCGGGCAGTTGATAAAGGACATTGCTCCGTCTTAGGCCCTGCCGGGGGGTTTAATCGGTCATGATCACCCACCCCGGTTTGCGGCGGTTTTACTCCCCAAAACCAACCGTCACACACTCTGCAAAAAATGCGCCGGCCTACGCCGCCAGGATGGCTTGGGCGCTGTCGCGCGCCATCATCCGGTCCATCCAGGCCGTGACGTTGCCCCTGTTCTCGAGCAAGGGGCCACCTTCGGGGGTCATTGCCAGATAGTTCAGCGCCGGCAGGACGAAGAGATCGGCCAATGTCACGCTGTCGCCGGCGAGATAGGGCGCGTCCGCCAAGGCTTCGTCGAGGATCTCGAGGCATTTCGCCGCTTCCGGAACGCCGGCGGCGATGATTTCCTCGTCGGAGGGGTCGCGCAGCAGCCGTTGGATGACAATTTTGCGAATAAAGGCCGGGTCCAGATAGGCGTTAAAGGCCGAAATCCATTGGTTCATGCGGGCGCGGCCGGCCGCATCGGCGGGCTGCAGGGCGGGGCCGTCGAAAGCTTCGTCGATATAGCGGGTGACAGCCAGCGCTTCGTACAGGGTGACATCGCCATGGGTCAGCGCCGGAACCTTGCCCCAGGGATGATGGGCGAGTGCTTCCGGGGTCCGCAGCATCACCGGATCATGGGTATAGGCGACGCCTTTTTCTTCCAGCGCCAAACGGCAGGCGCGGACATAGTTGCTTCCCGGAATGCCATGCAGAACGAGTTCAGCCATTTTTCTCTCCCCAGGTAACAGATTGAATTTCGCGATATTCATTTTCGCTGGAATTAGCGTGCCGCCAGAATAGGCCAGGAACGCCGGTGTCTTCAGGGTGCAAAAAGGTCGCAATTTTGGCGTGCGCACGGGATGGCAGACGGCAAACGCATTGGTTATAGTCCGGCCCGAAATCGGGAGGATTTATGACTATCAAAGTTGCCATCATCGGTTCCGGACCGAGCGGGTTTTACACTGCGGATTCGCTGCTCAAGAGCGGCCGCGACGTGGAAATCGATATAATTGAGCGTCTACCGACCCCTTTTGGGCTGATCCGCGGCGGCGTCGCCCCCGACCATCAGACCACCAAGAAGGTCGCCAGGGCCTATGAGAAAACCGCGCTGAACGAGGCGGTCGCCTATTTCGGTAATGTGGAGGTCGGTAAGGACGTCACCATGGACGAGATGCGCGCCACCTACGAC
>JABDJY010000226.1 GCA_013003285.1 Alphaproteobacteria bacterium
GGCGTGTAAGACGTCAAAAACTCGCCGCGCTGGATCAGATGGTCGACCGAGGCCGGAACATGGTGGCGATAGGCGCCGGCGCCCAGGAAACTGGGCACGTCGCCGGCCGCCATATTGCGCTTGGCCAGGGCGCCGATAATCTGCTCGACCTCGAGCTCGCTCTTATGGTCGGGCAGATCGAAGCCGCCCTCATAGCGTGCGGCCTCCGGCACATCGCGAAACAGGCTCTCGACAGAAGGCGCCCCGATCGCCGCCAGCATCTCGCGGCGGTCGGGTTCGGTCAGCGGCAGATAGCGCATGCTAGCTCAGCCCATCGACAAAGGCGGTGTAGCCGGCCTCATCCATCAACCCGTCCAGCGCGCTGGCATCGGCGATGCGCAGCTTCACGAACCAGCCCTTGCCGCCAGCATCGGCGTTGACCAGGGACGGATCGCCGTTCAAGGCGGCGTTCACTTCCGTGATCTCGCCATCGACCGGAGCGTAGATCTCCGCCGCCGCCTTCACCGACTCGATGACCGCGGCCTCGTCGCCCTTGGACAGGGTCTTGCCCACATCGGGCAGTTCGACGAACACCACGTCGCCGAGCTGTTCTTGCGCATAATCGGTGATGCCGACCGTACCGATATCGCCGTCCAGATCAACCCATTCATGGTCTTCGGTATATTTACGTTCACTCATATTTCCCAACCTTCGGTTTCTAGTTGCCTCGATAGTATTTCGGTTCGACGAAGGGCATCGCCGCTATTGTCATCGCCAAGGTGCGCCCGCGCAGGCTGACCTGCACCTGCGTGCCCGGTTCGGCGAACGGCGTCGCCACGTAACCCATGGCGATCGGCCGTTCGAGAATGGGCGAGTGGCCACCGCTGGTGACCCGGCCGATTTCGTTGCCGTCGTGATCGCAGATCACCGCACCTTCGCGCACCGGCGCGCGGCCTTCCGGCAGCAAGCCGACCCGCCGACGGGCCGCGCCATTGGCGATCTGTTCCAAGATAACATCGGCGCCGGGAAAACCGCCCGCCTCGTGCCGCGCCTTGGCAATCGCCCAAATAAGCGCCGCTTCGACCGGTGTGGTGGTGGTGTCGATGTCGTGGCCGTAGAGGCACAGACCGGCTTCCAGACGCAGCGAATCCCGCGCGCCCAACCCCACCGGCGCGACCTCCGGTTCGGTCAAGAGCCGCCGCGCGAAACCCTCGGCCGCGTCGCCCGGCAGCGAGATTTCAAACCCGTCTTCGCCGGTATAGCCCGCCCGCGACACGAAACAGTCGACCCCGTCGATTGTCATGGCGGCAGCGCGCATGAACACCAAATCGCCCGACGCCGGCGCTAAACGCGCCAATACGGCAGCTGCCTGGGGTCCCTGCAGGGCCAATAATGCGCGATCATCGGCACGCTCCAGGGTCGCGCTGCCGGCCAGTTGTTTACTGATATGGGCAAAATCGGCGTCTTTACTCGCCGCATTAACGACCAAATAGATCTGGCCTTCCGTGCCGGACTCGCCGGGCCGGGTGACTATTAAATCGTCGATGATGCCGCCCGCCTCGTTGAGCAGCAGGGTGTAGCGCATGGCGCCGGGAGCAAGGCCGGTAATGTCACCCGGCACCAGACGCTCGAACGCGGCTGCCGGATCGTCACCCCGCAATACCGCCTGGCCCATATGGGAGACATCGAACAGGCCCGCCGCGGTGCGCGTATGGCTATGCTCGGCGATGATACCGGCGGGATATTGCACCGGCATCTCGTAGCCGGCGAACGGCACCATGCGCGCGCCAAGCTCCTTGTGCAGCGCATTAAGCGGCGTCGATTTCAACGATGCGGCGGACGCACCGGAGGCTATGGCCATGTCACTTCTCCCTGCCCTTTAGCAAGGCCTGTTGACGACCTGACGCACCAACGGGTGCATCCCTAGCCCCACTCTGTCGTCCGAACCTGAGAGAATCACCGGCGCCAATTGGCGGACCGGTTTACCCCTTCGGTGAGACCCCGCGACTAAGCGCGGCGCCTGCTTTCCAGAGTGTCATTCCCCTACGGTCCGTTTGCCTGAGAGTTTCCGGGGCGGTTGCTCCTTCGGCGTCGCACAAAAAGAGCGATCTCTCCCGCAGGGTTCTTCTGACATTTTGCAGCGGTGCGACTCGCGCCGACCACCGCTGTCGACACTATCGGGCACAGCCTCAGAGTCAACCGAGACGGCGGTGTCGGCTGTGGATTAGCGGCGATTTAACGCGCTGATTTGGCGCGATTGTAATTGAGCTGTTCCGGGTCGAGCTGAAAGCCGATGAAAATATCGAAATCCTCGCCAAGCTCGCCGGGCCGCAGCGGTATTTCTTGGGCCAGTTCCTCGATGCCACCGATTCGATTGCGATTGCCCTCGAATTCGAACTCGGTATCGAACACCTTCTTCGCCAGGATGGCGCCCTCCCGATTGGCAATGGCGACAAAGAAACTGAACTCGCCGGTGCGGGTTTCGTTGGCCGGACCGCGGGTGGCCTCGAATATCATCTGCAGATCGACATTGACCGTGCCCGACTTGTCGGACTCCAGATCGGTCTCGCACTCGCCGTCGAACCCGTCGATACGGGCGTCGAGCACAACATCGGTCAGATCGCGCCCGGCGCCGGGCCGAAACGCGGTCAATTCAGCGGTGTCCTTGACGATAACGATGTTCGGACACTCGGGTGCGACCACGGTTTCGTTGGACAATGGATTGGAAAATGACGAGCACGCGCTCAAGGTGAACATCGCCAGGACGCTGTAGACGCTACGCCGCCCGCTCAGAAATTGTCGCATAGTCACAATAGGCCGCGCCGACTTACAACGAATTGTGCGTACCGTCGCACTGTGGCTGGTCGCCGGTTTGCTTGCAGCAGCAGAAATAGATCGTCTGCGCCGTATCGGTCTCAAACATGACGGGGGAAAACTCTGTTCCCTTATGGGCACTGTCGCAGAAGGGCTGTTTCTTGCTCCTGCCGCACTCACACCACCAATATTTGCGGCCCGGCACCACATCGACGGCAATCGGGGATTTTTGGGCAATTTCGCCTTTGGCCATAACTCAATTTCTCCACGCCTTGCATGCGGTTACGGTGCTGGGATATTAGGGTGCACACCACGCCGCGCGAGGCGAGAAACTTAGTAGAGGCGCGCGGTCAGAACAAGCGCCACTGCAACAATCGAACCGCAAAACCATGACGCAGCCCCCGTTGACCATCTTGCTCGCCAGTCCGCGCGGTTTTTGCGCCGGGGTCGACCGGGCGATCCAGATTGTCGAAACCGCCCTGGAACGCTATGGCCGGCCAATCTATGTGCGCCACGAAATCGTCCATAACCGCCATGTGGTCGAGGATTTGGAGGCCAAGGGCGCGGTCTTCGTCGACGAACTCGATGAGGTGCCGGAGGCCGGCCGGGTGATATTTTCGGCCCACGGCGTGCCCAAGACCGTCCCCGCCGAAGCCGAACGGCGCGAGCTATTCTATGTGGATGCCACCTGCCCGCTGGTCAGCAAGGTCCATAACGAGGCCATGCATCAGCACAAGGCCGGCAATCAAATCATCTTGATCGGCCATGACGGTCACCCTGAAGTGGTCGGCACCATGGGCCAGCTTCCCGATGGCGCCATCCTGCTGGTCGAGAATGAAGCCGACGCCGCCGCGCTCGAAATCGCCGACCCGAGCAAGCTGGCGCTGGTGACCCAGACCACGCTGTCGGTCGACGATACGGCCAATATCGTCGCGGTTCTGCGCCAACGGTTTCCCGAAATCATTACGCCGCGGTCGGAAGATATTTGCTACGCGACCACCAACCGGCAGGACGCGGTCAAAGCCATCGCCGAACGCTGCGACGTGATCGTGGTCATCGGCGCGCCGAATTCATCGAATTCCAACCGGCTGGTCGAGGTCGCCCTGCGCGCCGGCTGCGCCGATGCCTTTCTCGTCGAACGCGCCGATTGGATGAATTGGGACCGCCTGTCCGGTCATATGACCCTGGGCATCACCGCCGGCGCCTCTGCCCCAGAAGAGTTGATCGCAGGATTCATCGACGCCTGCCGCGAGCGGTTCACGGTGGAAATCGAGGAGATCTCGGTGCGCCAGGAAGATGTCAGCTTCAACCTGCCACGCATGCTGGTCGCGTGAAGCGGGCATAGCGTTCCATGGCCGTCTACACCGACGTTTCCGACGAAGAGCTGCAGGCCTTTGCCGCCCAGTACGATCTGGGCGCGGTGGTGTCGTGCAAGGGTATCGCCGAAGGGGTCGAGAACACCAACTATCTGCTGCAAACCCTGCCCGAGGGCGCCGAGGGTCCCGATAATTATATTCTGACCCTGTACGAAAAACGCGTCCGCCCGGCGGATCTGCCCTTTTTCCTCGGCCTGATGGAGCATTTAGCGGCAAACGGCATTTCCTGTCCGACGCCGATTCATGGGCGCGACGGCGTGGCGCTGCGTCAGCTCTGCGGCAAACCAGCGGTCATCGTTTCGTTTTTGTCAGGCATGTGGCCCAAGCGTCCAACAGCACAACAATGCGGCGCCCTGGGAACCGCATTGGCGAAAATGCATATTGCCGGCGCTGATTTCGAGATGAGCCGGGCCAACAATATGGCGTTCGATGGCTGGCAAATTCTGCTCGACGCCTCGCGCGAGCGGGCCGGCGAAATCCTGCCGGGTTTGGCGGAAACGCTTACAGAGGAGCTGACTTATTTGGAAGCCAACTGGCCGCAGGATCTACCCACCGGGGTGATCCACGCCGATCTGTTCCCCGACAATGTATTCTTCCTCGGCGACAATCTGTCCGGCTTGATCGATTTCTATTTCGCCTGCAACGATTTCCTGGCCTACGATCTGGCGATCTGCCTCAATGCCTGGTGTTTTGAGAGCGACGGCAGTTTCAACATCACCAAGACGCGCGCTCTGCTGCGCCGCTATGCCGAGGTGCGCCCCTTGAACGCCGCGGAATTCGCTGCCCTGCCCTTGCTGGCGCGCGGCAGCGCCTTACGGTTTCTGCTGACCCGCCTGTACGACAAGCTCAACCATGATGAGGAGGCGTTGGTTCGCCCCAAGGACCCGCTGGAGTTTCTCGCCCGGCTGCGTTTCCACCAAACCGTCGACGGGCCCGGCGCCTACGGGCTCGACGAGACTTTGGCCGGCGCATGAGCGATCTCGCCATCGTCGATATTTATACCGACGGCGCGTGCTCGGGGAATCCGGGCCCCGGCGGGTGGGGTGCGATCCTGCGTTACAACGACCATGAGAGCGAATTGATGGGCGGCGAGTTGGAGACCACCAACAACCGCATGGAAATGATGGCCGCAATCGCAGCGCTGGAGAGCCTGAAACGGCCAGTACAGGCGAATATCCACACCGACAGCACCTATCTGCGCGATGGCATCACCAAATGGATCCATAATTGGAAGGCCAATGGCTGGCGTACCGCCGCTAAGAAACCAGTCAAGAATGTTGATTTATGGCAGCGTCTGGAAGAGGCCATCGAAGCCCATGACGTTCATTGGCATTGGGTCAAAGGCCATGCCGGCCACCCCGAGAACGAACGCGCCGACATGCTGGCCGGACTTGCGCTACGGCAAAAACGCGACGCGGCGAAATTGTAGCCAAAAGAAAA
>JABDJY010000232.1 GCA_013003285.1 Alphaproteobacteria bacterium
CTACGATAGCAGCGGCCAATTGCGGTCGATTCACGACGAGGTGCGCGATGTTAGTCAGGCGCCCGGCGCGCGCCACCCGATCATCAGCAAGCATCCCGAAACCGGCAGGCCGGCGCTGTATCTTGGGCGGCGCCTCAACGCCTATGTGGTTGGCGAGACCGTGGCCGACAGCGAAGAACTGCTCGACAGGCTTTGGGCCCATTGCGATCAGGAGCGGTTCGTCTACCGTCATTGCTGGCAGCCCGGTGATTTAGTGATGTGGGATAATCGCTGCGTCATGCACCGGCGCGACCCGTTCGACCCGGCCGCGCGACGGATTATGCACCGGACTCAGATCAAGGGTGATGCCCCGGTGCTGGCCTACTAGTCTAGACGCCAACAGCGAACCCCGCCGCGCCGTGTGGCGGGCGGGGTTCAATCGACATTTTTGTCGTGGCCCAGCATGGATACCGGGCTCTCATCTCGGGAACGGGAGCGGCCAACTCGACCATGTCCCTGTTCGTTTGTGTCTTCGATTGTTTGGGGTGGGAAACGCGTAATCGGGGTTTTAAGCCGTCGCCTTTTTCTCACCATGGCCCCGCGCGCCGGCGGGGCCGGTCATACTGTCAGGCGGATTCATGCGCTAACACCTCCCTGATAGGGCTGGTCCTGGATGCGAAGCTGAGGAACGAACGGACGTGTCCTCGGGGGGCAAGGGCCGATATCCCACGGCTTCGTCATCTAAAATTATGCGCGCCGCGACAGCGATTTTCAAGGGACTCAATTTTACCGCAGAGTAGGCGGTAGATCTGAATTTGTGCCTATGACGCCAAGGCCAAGCCATGATCGGGCTGGAAGGTCAGGAATACTTTTTGGCCCGGGACGAGTTGCTCGAAATGGTCGATCTGGATACCGATCTCGTGGTTGCCCACCTGGATGCGGCATTCGAGAAAACTGCCGAGATAGACCGTGTCGATCACTGTTCCCTCGATCAAATTGCCATGGGAGGTTCCACTCGGCGCTTCCAGATGCAGCGAAATATCTTCCGGACGCAGGCTCAGGATCAACGAGTTCCCCTGTTCGACGCCCGCGCCACCAACGGCTTGAACGCGTAGTGGTGCCAGACCGCCGCCAATCTCGATTTCCATGTCGCAATACTCACCCGTGCGTCCTAGTAGCGAGCCTTCGAGCAGGCTGGTAACGCCGATGAAATTTGCCACGAACGCGTTCACGGGATTGGCATAGATGGCCTGCGGATCGCCGATTTGCTGGATCACCGCCTTATCCATCACCACCACACGGTCGCTCATCACCAAGGCTTCGGATTGGTCGTGGGTGACGAATACCGACGTGATGCCGACTTCTTTTTGCAGGCGAACGATCTCGTCGCGCATCTGTTCGCGCAGTTTGGCGTCGAGGTTCGACAGCGGCTCGTCGAACAATATGACTTTGGGTTCGTAGACGATGGCACGGGCCAGCGCGACACGCTGGCGTTGGCCGCCGGAAAGCTTGGTGGCGTAGCGGTCGGCAAGGTGGTCGAGGCCGACGAGCTCGAGCGCCCGGGTCGTCTGTCTCTTGATCACATCGCGGGAAGCACGGCGCACCCGTAGCCCATAGGCCACATTGTCGAATACGGTCATGTGGGGCCAGACGGCATAGCTCTGGAACACCATGCCGATATTGCGGTGCTCGGGGAACAGATAGATGTCCTTTTCGGGTGAGACGACGATCTCGTCACCGATACGAATCTCGCCGCCTTCCGGCCGCTCCAGCCCGGCGATACAGCGCAGGGTCGTCGTCTTAC
>JABDJY010000249.1 GCA_013003285.1 Alphaproteobacteria bacterium
CAGCTCATCCTGTCCCATGGTGGCGGCTCGCTGCCATTTCTGATCGGCCGATTTGACCGTATGTATCGGGCTGCTGATCCCAAGGTCACGGGCACCGTCGCGGAGCGGCCGCCTTCCGATTATCTGCCGCAATTTTATTACGACACCATCCTGCATCACGGACCGGCGCTACGCTATCTGCGCGATCTGGTGGGCGTCGAGAAAATGCTTCTGGGGACCGACGTGCCGTTTCCCCCCGGTGATCCCGATGCTCTCGCCAGCCTGCGCGCTGCAGCGTTCAGCGTGGACCAGATCAATCAGATCGCCGAAATCAACCCTCGCGCCTTGTTTCGACTCTAATCCAGGTGCTACGGTTTGCCCGTCGATCGTGACACAATTTTAGGGGAAGAGGGCAACTATGGCCTTGATTGAAACTGGTGCCCAGGCACCGGCTTTCTCGCTACCCAACCAGGACGGAAACAACGTTTCGCTGGCCGATCATGCCGGCAAATACGTTCTGCTCTGGTGGTATCCGAAAGCCGACACACCTGGGTGAACCATCGAAGGCAACGGGTTCCGTGATAGAATCCAAGACTTCAATGACAAGAATGCCGTTATCGTCGGGATCAGCATCGATCCTGCCGGTGACAACAAAGCGTTCAAGGATAAATTCGATTTTCCTTACGATCTGCTGAGCGACGAGGACACTTCCATGTCCAAGTCCTATGGCGTGGAAATCACCGATTCGGGGCGCACCAGCCGCAAATCGGTACTGGTGGGACCCGATGGTAAGGTCGCGGCGGCGTATGACCCCGTGACACCAGCCGATCATCCCGACCAGGTTCTCGCCGATCTGGCCAAACTCGGCTGATCAGCCAGACCACGAACGTGATCGCTTTAGCCACCGCCGTCCCCAGCGAAAGCCGGGGGCGGCGTTGTCTTTTGGTGCGGGGCGATGTTCACTAAGTCAGATCGGAAAAAGGCCGGCCCCAAGCCGCGACGGAAAATGTCGGCAAAACGGCTTGAAAACATCGCCATCTATTACTCCCAGCGCTACCTGACATCTGAGGCAAAGCTGACCGCGCATCTGGAAAACCGCCTGTTCCGCGAAGTTTCGGATTCGGAAGAACGCGCGTCCTTCTCCCGGGACATTACGGCCATCGTCAAAAAGCTGGCCGCCGTCGGGCTGGTCAATGACCGAGAGGCGGCCTCGGCCAAGCTGCGCGGGGCACTTCGGTCGGGTTATGCCAAAAAAGCGGCGGTCGCCGTCGCGGCGCGTTCAAGCCGGGTCGACCCGGAAACGGTGGAGGCGGAATTGGCGGAAGCGGCGCGGGACGCCCTGCCGGATATCGATTTTGAAAATTTGGACCGTCGTGAGGAAGGCGCTGCTCTTGCAACAGAGTCCCTCAAACGCGCCCGCCGCGGCCCCTGGCGCCCGCGCGGCCAGGACGAAACTACCAATCGCCGCGATATCGCCTGGCTCCAACGCCGCGGTTTCGGCTTCGACGACATTCGCACCGCCATGGACGTTGATCTGGTGGAAGAGTGAGCACGGCGTAAGCTGGCGGTGCTGTCAGTCTAATGCGAACCAGTCTCCAAAGTGCGGGGCAAAGCCGCCTTCAGGCCGCAAGTTGAGGCCATTCGGCCAAAACGGCAGATCGGTTTTTCTTAAATGTGTCGCGGGA
>JABDJY010000251.1 GCA_013003285.1 Alphaproteobacteria bacterium
CGGCGGTGCTAGAATCGCGCTGTGAGCGATAAACGCGCGAGTGCCTATGCAGGTCCGAGATAACAGGTTTCTGGAAAATACAGCAGGCGTTTGGGCGGAAATCCAATGGACGGCCAGGGTGCCCCCCTCCCTAACCCTCCCCCTCAAGGGGGGAGGGGGTTATTGCGATTCCGCGGCGAGCTTCGCGGCGATTTGCTCGCGAAGCACGTTCTTGCGGATTTTGCCGGCCGGGGTGCGCGGAAAGGCGTCGACGATCTCGAGGCGCTCGGGATATTTCTGCTTGGCCATCCCGGTTTGCGCGAGCGCGGCGATCATCTCGTCAAAGGTCAGGGACGCGCCCTGTTCTAAAATTACATAGGCGCAGCCGGTCTCGCCCATGCGCGGATGGGGCATGGCCACCACCGCGGCTTCGTAGATCGCCGGAATTTCGTGCAGCGCATCCTCGACCTCGCGCGGGCTTAGATTTTCACCGCCGCGGATGATCAGATCCTTCGAGCGCCCGGTGATCACCAGACAATCGTCTTCGGTCAGAACCGCCAGATCGCCGGTGTGAAAATAACCATCGGCGTCGAAGGCGTCGTTATGCGCGATGTCGGCATAACCCAGGCACATTTCCGGCCCGCGGGTGATAATCTCGCCCTCGACCCCGACCGGTACCGGCGTCCCCGTCTCGTCCACCAGCTTGACCTCGTGCCCGACGATCAAGCCTTCGGTCGCCGCGCCGAGGCTTTCCTGGTCGCGGCTGTTGACCCCAAGGGTCACGGTCGGCGCTTCGGTCGAGCCGTAGCAGCGGGCGCAAACGCAGCGGTCGAACGTTTTATGGGCGTTGTAGATGATCTCCGGCGGTACCGGCGCGCCCCCGCAAGGGAAGTAGCGCAGACTGGGTAACGGCCGGTGGTTGATCCGAGCGAACTCGGTCAGCTCCTGCAGAAACACCGTGGCGGCGATGGTGAAGGTAACGCCGTGGCGGTCGATCAGATCGGCGGCGGCCTCCGCGTTCCAGCTTTCCATGAACACCACCGGCGCGCCGAGCACGATGGGCAGTTGAATGCCATAGAGATAGCCAGTGATATGGGTCAGTGGCGACGGCATCAGAATGACATCGTGCTGGTCGAGGCCGAGGAATTTGCTGAAGGCCTGGTTCTCGGTGTCGATGGTGTTGTGGCTGTGCAGCACCCCCTTGGGACGGCCGGTCGTGCCCGAGGTGTACATGATCAGCTTGACCGCGTTGGGATCGACCGCCGATGGCGCGAAGGCAGCGTCCGCGCCCTCGTCGAGTAACCCCTCAAAGGTGATATTGCCGGTTACTTTTCCCCGCACGGTGACGATGTGTTCAAGGTCGGGCAGCGCGGCGCGGTGACGTTCGATCATCGCCACATAGTCGAAACCGCGAAACTCGGTGGGCACGAAGACGAATTTGGTTCCGGCATCCTTCAAGATGTAGGCGACTTCGGTATCGCGGTAGATCGGAATGATCGGGTTGCACACCAGCCCCAGCAGGGATGCCGCCACATCGACCACCACCGCCTCGCGCCAATTGGGCAGCTGGAAACTGATCACATCGCCAGGGACCAGGCCGCGCTGTTGCAGCGCGCCGGCCAAGGCGCGCGCTTGGGCGTCGATGTCGCGCGCGCTCATCGGCGTGTCGCCATCGACGATGAGAATTTGATCGGGATCGCGCGCGAGCTGGGCCGCCAGCAAATCGGCCAGGGTCTTATTGCGCCAGATGCCGCTTTGAGTATTTTCCGCGATCAGCTCATCGCTTAGCCGGGTCTGCCACCCGCTCACATCCTGGCGCATGGTCCGCCTCTCAGCTCCCTATTCGCGCGCCAACCGCAGGCGATTGGCGATATTGTTTTTCTGGATTGCCGACGAGCCGCCGAAGATGGGCATCACCAGGCTTTCGCGCACATAGCGCTCCATGTCGAAATCCTTGATGTAGCCATAGGCGCCCATCACCTGCTGGCAGGTCAGCACGATTTCCTTGCCGGTATCGCAGACGAATAATTTAGCCATGGACGTTTCGACCGACGCCGACTTCTTCTGATCGAGCAGCCAGGCCGCGTGATAGGTCATCAACCGGCAGGCGTGCAACTTGGTCTTGCAGTCAGCCAGCATGTGGCGGATCGACTGGAAGCCGGACACCGCCTGGCCGAACTGCTTGCGCTCTTGGGCATAGTCCCAGGCGTCGTCCAACGCTGCTGAGGCGACACCAAGCGCCATGGCCGCGACCTCTATTTTTTCCACGTCCAACCCGGGCCCGACGATTTTTTCCCAGCCCCGGTTCCAACCCTCGTCGCCGCCGATGATATACTCCGCCGGCACTTCGACATCTTCGAAGGTCACGTCGCAGGTCGCCGCGCCCTTCATGCCCATGGCGTTCTGCTGTTCGATGATGACGCCCGGCGCGTCGGTGGGGATCAGCACGATCGACATATTCTTGTAGCGCGGCGCATCGCCGTCGCTTTTAACCACGGCGTAAATATAGTCGGCCACATTGGCGCCGGAGCAGAACCGCTTGGCGCCGTTGATCACCACGGTGCCGCCATTGCCTTCGCGCCGCGCGGTGGTGCGTACACTGGCCACGTCGGACCCAGCGTCGGGTTCGGTAATGCCATAGGAAAACAGCAACTCGCCCGCCGCCAGTTTGGGCAGCAACGCCTTTTTCTGTTCGTCGCTGCCGACCTCGTCGATATTCATGCCGCCATAACAAGCGCACATAATGTAGGGCACGGCGACCGCCATGGACCGCCGGCTCAATTCTTCGATCACCATAATGGTGGCGGTGATGTCGCGCCCGGCGCCGCCAAATTCTTCCGGCACGGTCAGCCCGGCGACACCTAATTCACACAGCTTGGCGAATACGTCGCGGGGGAAATGGTTATCCCGATCCCAGGCCTGCGCCGCCTCGCGCGGCATTTCTTTTTCGACGAAGCGGCGCATTGTGTCGCGCAGAATGGCGATATGTTCGGCTTCGTGGAATTGCTCCATGTCGCGCTACCGGCCGGTGAATTTAGGCTTTTCCTTGTTCAGGAAAGCCTGGGTGGCGATTTTGTGATCCTCGGTCATCTGCGACATGGCCTCGAAATTAAACGCCGTGTCGAGCACCGCATTGGCGATCTGCTTCAAGCCTAGATTGACCGCGGCCTTGGTCCAACGGATAGCGTTGGTGGCGCCGCCGGCCAGCCGTTCCGCCATGCCATAGACGGCGTCATCAAGCTGATCGGCCGGCACCGCGTGATTGATAAGGCCGATCTCGGCCGCTTGGGGTGCGGTCAACAGATCGCCGGTCATGAGATATTCCTTGGCCCGCGGATAGCCGATCAACTGCGGCCAGATCACGGCGCCGCCATCGCCCGCCACCAGGCCGACCGAAACGTGGGGATCGCCGATCTTGGCCGTGTCAGTTGCGTAGATGATGTCACAGAAAAGCGCCAGGGTGCAGCCTAGACCGATGGCGTGGCCCGGCAAGCGCGCGATCACCGGTTGTTCGATATCGAGCAGGCTGTTGACGATCCGCTTACCTTCCCAAACGGTACGCGCGAAGGCCTTGGGATCGCCATGCATGTCGTCGATCCAGTCGAGATCGCCGCCGGCGCAGAACGCATTGCCCGCGCCGGTCAGCACCACCACGTCGGCCTCTTCATCGCCAGCCACGTCGTAGAAAATGCGCGACAATTCCTCGTGCAACTCTTCGTCAATGGCGTTGAGCTGTTCGGGCCGATTCATGGTCAGGGTCAGAATGCGATCGCGGCGCTCGGCCGTGATGGTGTTGTAACTATCGTATGACAAAATTCCCTCCCCCGGTTGCAGCCTCGTCGATCTTGGCGCCGACCGCCGCTATTGATAGGCGCCCCTCACTTACCGCGGCGGCTCCCCGACTTCTGCGTGCGCAATTTTAGTTTCAGTCCGACCACCTCGTAAATATCGAGGCCGGTCAATGCGCTGATCTCGAGCATCGGCATGCTGGTCTCCTGCAGCAAGACCGTCGCGTGGCTATGGGGATTGCGCTTCGATGCGTTACGGCGCGGCGCCTGCGCCGATTTGTTGCGGCGCTTATCGGCGTCCAAGCCCCGCTCGAAGGCCTCGGCCAGGGCTGCGTCGCGTCGCGCCTTATCGTTGGCGACCCAATTGTCCAAATTGTGGGCCGCACGGGCGGTGTCGCGCGCCCGCTTCTGGTGCGGTCCCGCGCGGCTGACACGCGGTTTTTGCGGCAACTCGGGCGCCGGTCCGCCGCTGGCAGCCTCATCGAGGGTCATGCCGAACCGCTTGGCCAAACGCTTTGCCGCCGCCAACGCGGAGTCGCGCTCACCCTCGAACGGACTCTCGGCGGCGAGCTTCAGCAGGTTATGAAAACGCGTCCGCTCGGCCTCGTTGAAAGGGCGAGATTCGGCGTCCTGATCGGCAGCATGGGCTTCAGTGTGACTCATAACCGCGGAGTTTATCACGCTTCGCCGTCGAAATCCGGGATTAGAGGCCCCAACAGAGAATTTTTATCCCCACAGGGTTGGAAAATCGGCGGGGCCCATTTGCGTCAAATTGGGCCCCGCCGAACACCATGGAGATAGGACTAAAATACACACTTCGATCAGGCAACGGGGGGAGTGGTTGCCCTGATCGGCAGTCCCGACGGCCTCACAAGAGGTCGACTAGCTGCAATTGAAAGTATATGCCCGCCGCGGTAGGTGAGAAATTTCATTCAAATACAATTCGATATAAATTTTATAGAAATGCCGCAGATATCGCTATAAACCGCGGTCCATAAGGGATTACGCGACCCGTCGCATCACAGGAGGAAGCAAATGAATAGATTGGAAGGAAGGGTCGCCATCGTCAGCGGGGCCGGCGGGGGGATCGGGAGCGCCATTTGCCGGCGTTTCGCCAGCGAAGGCGCCGCCGTGGTCTGCGTCGATATAAATGCCACCACCGTCGAGGCCACTGCCACCGGACTGACCGATAGCGGCGCCCGGGCCATCGCGATGGCCGCCGACGTGGCCGAAGAAGCGACCGCCGAAAACGCCGTGCAAACCGCGTGCGATGAATTTGGCGGGCTCGATATCCTGGTCAACAACGCGGTGTACGATCTGCCTCTGGCGCCACTGACCGAAATATCCCTCGACGATTGGCGGCGCACCATGGACGTTAATCTCAACAGCGCCTTTCTGATGTCGAAGCACGGCATTCCGGCCATGGTGAAACGCGGCGGCGGCAGCATCATCCATATCGCCTCGCAACTCGGCCGTACGGCGCGGCCTGGACGGCCCTGGTACTGCGCCCAGAAAGCCGCACTGATTAATCTGGCCCGCGCCATGGCGATGGACCATGCCGAGCAGAATATTCGCGTCAACAGCCTGTCACCGGGACCGGTGGAGACCGGCCGCTATCTGACCAACTTCCCGTCGTCGGCCGAAGCCCAGGCGACGTCCAACACGCTTCTCGACCGGCTGGGCGAACCCGACGAGATCGCCGCCGGCGCGGCGTTCCTGGCCAGCGACGACGCCTCGTTCATGACCGGCAGCGATCTACTGATCGATGGCGGCTATACGGTTCCCTAACGAATAGGTGGAATTATTCGCCCTTGGTATTAGTTACATATGTAACTAATATTGGGAAACGCCCCGGAAACCTCTAAGCGAGGGTGCGATGGATAATGTGACCATTACCGACGTCGAGTACCAATCGGGCTTCGGCAATAGGTTCGCCAGCGAAGCCGTGCCGAACACCCTGCCGCAAGGCCAGAATTCACCGCAGCAGGTCGCCCACGGCCTTTACGCGGAAAGCCTCAGCGGCACGGCCTTCACTGCACCGCGGGATGAGAACCGCAGCACCTGGTTCTATCGGATCCGGCCCTCGGTGGTGCATCCGCCATTCCGGCAGATCGATAACGGGCTATGGCGCACCGCACCGTTCAACGACTTGCCGCCGCCGCCCAACCAATTGCGCTGGGACCCGCTGCCCCTGCCCGAGGCGCCGACCGATTTTGTCGGCGGATTAGCGGCCATGGGCGCCAATGGCGACGCCGCCGGTCAGACCGGGATCGCCATCCACATCTACGCCGCCAACCGGTCGATGGACGATCGGTTTCTACAAAACAGCGATGGCGAAATGCTGCTAGTGCCCCAGCAAGGCCGGCTGGTTTTACATACGGAGCTGGGCATTCTCGACGTCGCGCCCGGCGAAATCGCCGTGGTGCCGCGGGGCATCAAGTTCCGGGTCGATCTGCCGGACGGGCCGTCGCGCGGCTATGTCTGCGAGAATTACGGCCAGATGCTGCGCCTGCCCGAGCTCGGTCCCATCGGCGCCAACGGGCTGGCCAGCCCGCGCGATTTCCTGAGCCCGGTTGCCGCGTTCGAAGACCGTACCGGTACCTTCGAGCTGGTGTTCAAGTTCCAAGGTAATCTATGGGCGACCGACCTGGACCGCTCGCCGCTCGATGTGGTCGGTTGGCACGGCAATTACGTTCCCTACAAATACGATCTGGCGAACTTCATGGTCATCAACACGGTGAGTTTCGACCATGCCGACCCCTCGATCTTCACCGTGCTGACAGCGCCGTCCGGGCAGCCAGGCACGGCCAATGTGGACTTCGTCATTTTTCCGCCGCGCTGGATGGTCGCCGAGCACACCTTCCGGCCGCCCTGGTTCCACCGCAACTTTATGAGCGAGTTCATGGGGCTGATCACCGGCACCTATGACGCCAAGGCTGGCGGCTTCAGCCCCGGCGGCGCCAGTCTGCACAATTGCATGGCCGCCCATGGCCCTGACGCCGCGACCTTCGCCGCGGCCTCGACAGCCGATCTGGCGCCGCAGAAACTCGGCGACACCATGGCCTTCATGTTCGAGACCCAATACGCCGTGCGGCCCACCCAATTCGCGCTGGACTGTCCGCAACTGCAGGCGGATTACTACAAATGCTGGCAGGGCCTCGAAGCCCGCTTCAAGCCTTAGCGCGTGGTCAGCGCACCCGCTGCTCGGGTCCGCGTCCGCGATAGGCGTCGATGAAGGCGGCCGCACCGGCTGCGTCGAACCGACGCTGGCGCAGCAGCTGGTTCCACGCCACCAGGACCACCCGCTTGCCGATGCCCGGCATGGGCGCGGCGATCACACCGTCCCACACGCCGGTGTAAAGCCCGGTCCAATCCTCAATCATCTCGCGGTCGGCAGGCTCGAGTTCATCGTAATAGATGACGATGTGACCATGTTCCTGGGAATGCACCAGTCGCTCAGGCCATTGGGGTTCGGTGTAAAATCCGGCGCGGATCGGTCTCGTGTCATGCGGGCCGGAAGTCGGAAACTGAGTTGGGTAAGTAATGCGCTGGCCAAGCGGCAGATGGTCGTTGCCCGCCGATGGGAAGGTTTGAACCCGATCGAGCGCGTCACTACCCGCCGCCGCCAGGGCTTCGAATTCGCCGGTCGCGCGGGTCAGATTCCATATAAACGCCGTACCGGCAACGATGGCCACAACGATGATGGCGCCAACGATCAGCCGATCGCGGCCGCGCTGTTTGCCGCTGACTTTCGGCCCCCAATTGAGGGGGCGGGACGAGGACTGACGCCCCTTTCGCGATTTTCCCTTGCCGCGACTGCCGCTGCGTTTCGACTTCGCCATTGTCTCTCACCTCGCCGTTCGTTGCGCGCCGGCCCAGTGTAGCAAACTGACGTATCGCAAACATCACGTTTAAGAGCGCGACCAAGAGCCCAGATTACGCGTCCCCGCCCGATTGGACCGGCGCCGCCTCATTCGCCGGCCCCGAAGTGGGCACACGGAACACAAAACGCTGGTACAGATAGCCAATGCCGATCAGCGTCAGGCCCAGTATCAGGAAGGTGCTGACCCGCAACAGCCCCTCCAGATCGGCCATGTCGAACAGGAAGGCCTTGGCCACGGTGATCATCAGTACCGCCAGCGATACATAGCGGGGCATCGTGGCCTTTCCGACGATGCCGATGGTCAGCAGGACCAGCGCATAGATCAGCCATACCAGCGAATAGGTGTATGATTCGGCGTCGCCAATCTGGTGCGCCGAGAGCACCGGCCCGTGATAGGCATGGCGCACCTCCAGTGACAGATAGGCGAAGACCAGAACAACACCCAGGATGGCCGAGACCATTGCCGGCCAAAGGGGCTTTTCATGCTGGAATCGCTTGGCCAGGAAAAAGGCAAACCCGGCGGGTACCGCATAGGCCAGGAACAGGGTGTTGAACACCGGATAGTCGCCGACGAACGCCAGGGTCTGGATCGGGTTCGAGACCAACAGGTGGAAGAACACGATCTGCGCCGCCGCCAACAACAACAGAATGCGTGACCCATATAGGGCAACCAGATTGGCGTGGCGTTGATGGCGGATCGCCAAAGCGGTGCCGATGCTCAGCCAGGTGATCGCGTGAAGGCTTTGCTCGAGCAGGCTATAGCTGAAACTGTCGAGGCTGCCGGCAACGAACAGCCGGATATGGAACGACACCAGCAGAACCTCAAAGGCGAGCGCACCGGCTTGCAACGACGGCACGAGGAGCGTCGCCTTGGCGTCGCGGAAGTATTTGGCGGCCCCGTAGAAGGCGAGCGCCGGCACGCCATAGCCATAGACAATCCAGGTGGAGCGCCAAAAACCGTCCACCGGGTAATCTAAAATACTGGGGTTCACCACCAGGCGGATCAGAACGATGCCGGCGATGATCAGGGCGATTTTTTCCAGCGAGCGTTCCGGGATTTGCCGATAGATCCATCCCAACGCCAGCACCTGCACCGACAGGGCAACGGTCAGCCACGCTTGTTCCAGGAACATGGTCGCGGCGAGGCTGACGAAAGCAACAACACCGGCGGCGTACAGGCCCAGTGAAATATTCAGACCATAGGCCTCGCGAAATAGGACGACCCGCGTCGCCGCGGCAAGGCTTACGGCGCCGAGCGCCACGGCCAACCCGATCCATCTGTAGTCGGCGTTGAAATCCGCCACCAGCCAGTAGGCGATGACCAGCAGGGCGAGCGGTACCGCGATCGATATGCCGGCCCACAGCGCCGGTCGCTCGGCGCCCCACAGGGCGGCAAACCCAGCCACGCCGAACAGGCCGCCGAAGAGGAAGAAGACCGGGATGACCGAACCGGTTTCGGGAGACCAATAAAGTTCCGGCCACGTTCCCATCAGCACCACGACGGTCGTCGCGGCGGCAACGGCGATGCCCTCGAGCACCGGCGTGAAGCGGCCGACGACCAGATACAGCACGGCAAACGCGGTCAGAACAATAATGGCAATGGCACTGTATTCCGCCGATTGCACCAAAACGAACATGAACAAGGCGACCAGCAGCGCGGCGAGCCACGCTAGGGCGTTGCTCGGCCGTTTATTGAGTTTTTCCACCCAATTCTGCCCCGCGACGGAGAGTTCCGAGCCCCGGAACATATGGCGCAGGACAAAAAACGCGCTAACGCCTATCAGCAGATAGAGACCCAGCGGAATGACCTGAGCGTCTGTCAAAAAGCCAAGCTGCGACCAAATGAATGCCGGCCAAAACAGCGTGCTTGTCAGCGTGCCGAAGCCGAGCGACCACCAGCGCTTATAATAGACCAGCGTTAGACACGCCGCCTGGATGACCAGGAGATAGGGCAGAAGCGCCCACAATGATGGATTGGGCGTGGCGATCAGCAACGGCGTCGTCGCCGCGCCCAGCAGGCCCAGCAAGGCCACGAACTTTCCTTGCAACAAGGACAGCCCCACCGCGACAAAGGCAACGAACGCCAAGCCGGCAAAGGCGGGAATGGGACCGATGAGCCCGTGAAAAGCATGGGCGGCGTAGAGGCTCGCGAAGGCGGCGAACAGCCCCGACGCGGTCAGGGCCAGTGGCACATAATTGGGCCGGATCGACGCGATCTGACGTTGCAGCGGCGAGCGCCGCAGCCACTCGCCCCCTAAGATCAGGGCAACGCCCAACAGGAAGGTCAGCGAATCGCGCACCGCCGGACCGAGCAGGCCCTGGTCGATGGCGAATTTGACGAGGAATATGCTGCCCAACCCGATGACAATCGCTCCGAGCCAGACCAGCCAGCGCGACGCCAGAACTTCTTCGAAGCTCTGCTTTTCGACCGCCGGGGTATCCGGCGACGCAGATACCGGCGCCGCAGATTGCCGCGCCGCGGCGCGGGCCGGCTCCGGCTCAGGCGTGCGGCTTCCCGGCCGTGCATAGGGCGGGGGCGCCGCCGGCGTCGGAGGTTCTACCACAACCTCGTCATCCGGCGACGCTTCGTCCAGTCCCTCGGGCTCGTCGGCGTCAGCCGAACCCGATTGGGCCCGGATAAGCCTGACTTCATCGCGCAGCACCGCTATCTGCCGCGCCAAATCATTCAACGAGTTTTGGGACGGTAAATTCAGCCGCTTTATGGCCGCCGTCCGCGACATGGCGATGATCGAGAGGGTCAACGGCCCCACAAGTATCAGCAACCCAAGAAGCGTAAATATCAGTATCGAATAGTCGCCCATCACTCTTCACCCCTATTGCGCGGCTGGCGATTGCCCCAAAGCCACACTAACACTGAACGATGCTCAATATAGGCCTTAACTGAACATCGTTCAATATAAATGTTCGGGCGCAGGTTTAGCAAGGCTAATCAGTCCGAAAAGCCCAGTTTTCCGCCTATTTGGGGAGCGGCACCCGCTGCAGAAACGGTTCGATGATGACCGTGTCGAACACCCCACCCTTGGTATAGGGGTCGTCATTATGCAGGGCCTCTGCGGCAACCCGATCGGGCACATCGACGATCAGCACGTTGCCGACGACATCGCGAATACCCGCTTCGGAATAGACGAAATTATCGAGATCGGTGCCGTCGGCCATCAGCCCGCCACCGAAGACAATCAGGTCCATAAAGGCCTTCTGGTATTCGGCATGGGCCGGCAACAGCGCCGCGCGGGCATCACCCATGCCGGGCTTATCTCGTCGGGCGATGGCAAAAAGCATGGTGCTATCCTCCAGTCAGGCCGCGGCAATGGGATTGCTCAACGCGCCGATGCCTTCGATTTCCACCTCGACCACATCACCCGGTTTCATAAAGACCGGCGGTTTGCGGCCGGCGCCGACCCCGGGAGGCGAGCCGGTGGTGACGATATCGCCCGGGCTGAAGCGGTAGTATTTGGAAAAATAGCTAATGATCTGCGGCAGATTGAAGATCAGATCGTCGGTCTTGGACGACTGCATGATCTCGCCGTTCAGCCTGGTCGTCATCTGAAGATTGTGCGGGTCGGCAATCTCGTCCTTGGTGGTAATGACCGGCCCACAGGGGCAGAAGGTGGGGAGTTGTTTGCCCAGCAAATTGCGGTCCCAGGCGCTGATCGCGTCGAACGGCTTCTCCGCAGCAAACACCGGGCCGACCCAATCGCGCGCCGAGACGTCGTTGGCGATGGTGTAGCCGGCGACGTAATCCATGGCGTCGGCCTCCGACACATTGTGGCAGCTCTTGCCGAATACGAAGCAAAGCTCGCCCTCATAATCGATCATGTCGGGACATTGCGGCGGCGCGATGATCGGTTTGCCATGGCCGTTGAGCGCCGGGTGAGTCATCAGGAAGGCCGGCGGATAGGGCAGCGCCGGCGAGTTCTGCATTTCCTTCAGATGGGCATGGTAGTTCATGCCGACCGATAGGAGAATCGTCGGATTGGGCACCGGCGGCAGGAACGAAACAGCGTCCCAAGCCTGCAAGATATTGGACTGCCGCAAACCGTCGCGTTCGCCATCGCTCATCGCCGCGACGCGATCGATGCAGTTTTGCACGGCAGCCAACGCGTCGGCGCCACCACCGAGCAAGTCGCGCATCTCCGCCGGGACCGCCTTCGCCTCATCGGCGACGCCGCGCAGTGCCATTAGATCGAGCAGCTCATTGTCGCCGAAGACGACGGCGACATGGGCGTGGTTTTCGCCCCGTTCGATAGTGGCCAGTTTCATGACGTTCCCTTCCCTGGTAAGGCACGCGCTTCGATGATTGCGCTCTTGCGTGATTATTTGATCTACTATGCCCGGACAGAGACGCTGCGTTAAGCAGCCGGAAGAATTAATTGGGGAAGGTTTCATGCGCGTGACCAGCGATGTGATGGTGCCCATGCGCGATGGCGTGAACATTGCGCTGCGCCTCTATCAACCCGACGATGACGGCGCTTATCCCACGCTGTTCGCCATATCGCCCTACCGGTACGACACTGACGACATTCCGGTACATAATCTGTTTCAGTGGCGCGAGACCGGGCCGGTCGAATGGTATATCGACCATGGCTACACCTATGTGCATGCCGATGTGCGCGGCAGTGGCAAATCGGAGGGCACTTACGGCTTCTTCGATCACACCGAGCAGCAGGATTATTACGATCTCATCGAATGGATCGCCGAGCAGCCCTGGTCGACCGGCAAGGTCGGCGGCATCGGCCAATCCTATTACGCCATGGCCCAATGGTTTATGGGCATCTTGAATCCGCCGCATCTGACCTGTCTGGCGCCCTATGACGGCATGATCGATATGTATCGGGACTCCGCTTACAACGGCGGGGTCTACAGCGAGTTTTTCGTCTGGTGGTACAATTTGGTGCGCGCCAATAATATCTTTCGCGCCGCCGGCGATAATAGCGGCCGGGCGATGGAACCCGACATGGCGATGGAGATGATGCGCCATCAGACCTATGACGATTGGTGGGCCGAACGCGCCGCGCACCCGCATCTGTCGAAAATAAAAGTGCCGGTATTAAGTGTCGGCGCCTGGGGCAAAGTCGGCCTGCATTTGCGCGGCAATTTGATCGCTTATGAAGAACTGCAATCGCCGAAAAAACTGGTGGTGACCGGCGCGGCGAATATCAACGAAGCCGTCCACATGTTCGACAAGCCGGAGTTCCACGAACGCTTCTTCAAGCCGTTCTACGATCATCACCTCAAAGGCGTCGACAACGGGGTAATGGACGAACCGCCGGTGACGATTTACGTGCGCGGCCTCAATGAATATCGCGACGAGACCGAATGGCCGCTGGCCCGCGCCGAATATGTTCCCTACTACCTCTCCGGCGATCAATCGGGCAGCGTGACCTCGCTGAACGATGGCAGCCTGACGACAACGGCGCCTAGCGGGGAAAACGACACCACATCCTACGATTATCCCGATCACCAATGGGGTCTGGGCGTCGTCGCCATGGGCCCGTTCGGCCCCGACCCGGCGGCCCGGGTCCTCACCTTTACCAGTGCCCCGCTCGATCAAGACACCGAGGTTTCGGGGCCGATCGTGCTGGAATTGTTCGCCGCCTCAGACCAGCCGGAAACCGAATTTATTGTGAAATTGTCGGATCAACTGCCGCAATCGGAAGAGGAGCGCGCGCAGGGCCGCCAACCGGCATTTGTCCCGGTGACCAAGGGGTGGCTCAATTCCGCTCACCGCGACAAAGATGAGGCGCGCAGCACCGCGTACCGCCCCTTCTATCGCCATGCGGCGCCGCAACCGATGACCGCCGGCGAAGTCTACCGCTTCGAGATCGAAATCCACCCCACCGCGCATATGTTCAAGGCGGGCCACCGCATCCGGTTGGAAATCGCCAATGGAGACTCGCCGTTAACCGATGCGGTGTTTACCCATCAATACATGCCCCACAAGCACGGCCGTGATACGCTTTTCCACGATCGCGTTCACGCGTCACGGCTTTTACTGCCCGTAATTCCGACGTAACGCCTGACCAGTAGAGGAGAGACCAGTATGTCAGACACCCAAACCGATCCGACCACCGGTGCACTCAGTCTCAACTTTCTGTCCCACGGCACCCTTGAATCGACCGACACGGAAAAGAGCCGAAAGTTTTACGAGGAATTTCTTGGCCTCGAGGTCATTCGCACCAGCCCGATTTCGCTATTGGCGCGCCTCGGCGGCAACAACACCATGGCGATCGTCGAAGTGAAGCAGAAAGAGCCGATGCCCATGCTCAATCATAATGGGCTCGATGTTTTGACCAAGGCCGATGTGGATGCGGCCCACGCCAAGGCCGTCGCACAGCAGGAGAAGTGGGGCATCAAGAAGGTCACGAGACCACTCGACCAACACGGCACCTACTGCTTCTTCATCTGCGATCCGGACGACAATTGGTGGGAAATCCTCACCAACCCGACAGGCGGCTATGCATGGATGTTCGAGCGCGGCGAGCAAACCGGGCGCGGGCATCTCGACAAGGACTTCGAACGTCCCGCCGAGACCCGCTAAACGCCGATCAGCCGTGAACTAGGCCCGCTCGTACTTATCGCGTTTGACCCCGTCGAGGTTACGCCCCTCCATGCGGATCAACCGGGTTTCGCCATCGCGCTTGGGGGAGTGCAGATCGCCGACATTGTAGGCCACCGCCATGCCGGGTTTGAGCAGATAGGTCTCGCGCGGCGCGGCCTTGCCGGGCTCATCGCCGGAAGGTTCGCCGACCTTGTCGTAAACGGTCATCTCGGTTGCGCCCGTCGCCTGACCGTAGATCGCCCAACACGGCCCATGGTCGTGCGGCGGCGCTTCGTTTGAGCCTTTATAAACATGCGCCAGGATGCAAAAACCCAACTCCGGATCTTCGTACAATACCTTCCGCGCTGCATCATTGTCCGGCCCGAGATAGGTGGCGATGATATCGTCATCGACCAGGAGCGGCTCCAGCTTTTCGCGAACCGCCTCAAGACCGTTGGGGCCGGGGTCCGCTTTGAGGATGCTGTGGCACTCGGCGGCAAATTTTTCCATTTTCTCGTTCATCGCACTCTCGCTCCCTTAATCCGTGTCGGCGCCAACGCACCAATTTGTTGAATTTTACATCACAACGCCGTCGCACGGAAATGATGTAGCGCAATTTTTGCCGATTGTTCACCCGCGTCAGCGTGGGCGCTCGGGCGAGAGTTTGCAGAGACTGGCTCGGCGGGATTCACCGTAGGTACTTATCCTAAGGGGAAACAATTCTAGTCGAATTCCAGCGGTCACGCCAAAAACAAAAAAACTTAAGTTTTCCGCGACATAGGCATGCTTAAGGGTTTGTAAATCTACATATCGCACAAGTTGTACTGAAATCTGCGGCAGTGCGTATTCCGCACCAAAATCGGGACGCCAGATCCCCGAAACAAATAATGGTGTGTGCTTTTAAATGAGCGAAACGACTTTCCAACCCACACCGCGCAAGGCGCCTGAGCCCGGATATGCGCAGGATGTGACCGGTGTGTTTCGCGGCACCTCATGGGATGCAGTGGGTGCGACCTTCATCATCAACTTGCTCAGCCTAGTTCTGCCGCTGACATTGATGCAAGTCTATGACCGTATCATCCCCAACGCCGCCTTCAGCACCCTGACCTTGTTGGTGCTCGGCGCCGGCGCGGCCCTGATGCTGGAAGCGCTGCTGCAATATCTGCGCGCGCTCACGTCCGGCTGGTCGGCGGCCCGCTTCGAACATCTCGAAGGCTGCCGCGCCATGGACCGGGTGCTGTCCTCCCGCCTTTCCACCTTTGAAGAGCAAGGGGTCGGCGAACATCTGGAAAACTTCAACAGCCTGGGCCGGCTTAAGGACTTTTACGCCGGCGCGGCCATGCGGGCGTTGATCGATCTGCCCTTTGCCCTGATCTTTGTCGCCGCGGTCGCCTATCTCGGCGGTTGGCTGGCGTTGGTGACGATTGCCCTACTGACATTGTTCGCGCTGACCGCCGCTTGGCTGGGACGCCAATTGCGCGAAGTCCTTTTGGAGCGCGTGACCACCGATAACCGGCGGCAAAACTTTATCGTCGAAGTCTTAAGCGGTATCGGCACGGTCAAGGCCATGGCCATGGAAGCGCAGATGGCGCGCCGCTTCGAACGCTTGCAGGAAAACTGCTCGAACACCAACTACAAAGTCGCCCAAGCTAGCTCCTACGCCAATGGCGCGAGCACCTACTTTTCTTATGGCATGCTGTTCGCGGTAGCGGCGACCGGTAGCCTGCTGGTCATCGACGGCAGGTTGAGCGTCGGCGGCCTTGCTGCCTGCACATTGTTGTCGGGGCGTGCCATGCAGCCTCTGCAGCGCGCCATGGGCGCCTGGACCCGTTTCCAGGATGTGCGTATCGCGCGTGCGCGGCTGGCAAAAGTTCTCAACCTCGAAGTCGACACTCCGTCTCAAGGTAAGCAACCGAAGTTTAGCGGCGACGAGGCGCTGGAATTGACAGATGTGTCCTTTACCTATCCTGGCGCGGACCAGCCTGTACTCCACGATATCAATCTACGTGTCGAGCCCGGCCAAGCGATCGCCATTCGCGCGGAAGCCGTCGGTAGCGGCGCAACCACTTTGTTACATCTGATGACAGGTATGCTGAAGCCAACCGCCGGCACGGCCCGCCTGGGAAACCACGACATCGCCAATTTATCCCCGGTGACCAAGGGTAAAGCCATCACCTATCTACCCTCCAAGGGAACTGCCCTTAAGGGCACGATCCTGGAAAACCTCACCATGTTCCGGCCTCACCGCATGGCCGTTGCGCTCGAACTGTCACGCCGTTTGGGCCTCGACGACATTACCGCCCAGTTACCGCGCGGATATGAAACAATCATCGGCGACAGTGTCAGCGATACGCTGTCGCAAGGTGTGATGCAGCGTATCTCGTTGGTGCGGGGACTGGCGACACAGGCGCAATTCATCCTGTTCGACGAAGCGAATTCCGCCATCGACGGCGAAGGCGATGCCGAATTACGGACCCTGCTCAAGGAAATCAAAGCTACAAGCGGCCTTATTTTGATTTCCTTCCGGCCGTCGCTGCTCAAGCTTGCTGATGAGATGTACGATCTGAAAGGCGGGCAAATCACACGCGTCGAGCCTATGCCGGCACCAAATCCCGCGCCGAATACAACAGGAGCGGATCGATGACTGACGCTGCTGTCGAAGATCCCCTGCTCTATTCCGCCGAAGAGCTGGCCGAAGAGACAGGCCATCTGGCCGCCACCGCCAGCGTCTGGCGCGACCCGAGCCAAACCGGCTGGTTTACCAACAGCTCGGACATCTCAGCCTGCCTCAATCCGCTGTTGCAGGCTTTGGGTATCGGCTTTAACGAAGCCCAGGTTTTCGAAGCCCTGCCCCATTTCACCAACGATCTGGATATCGACGGTTTCCGCAACACGCTGGCCAACCTGCAGATCGAAAGTTCCAACGTCGATATTAAGCTGGCAGATCTCGATCCGCGGGCGCTTCCGGTGCTGTACGTTCCGAAGACCGGTGCGGCGATGGTCGTCCTATTCTTCACCGGTGACGATGCGTTGGTATTCGACGGCGGCGCACGGGAAAACCGACGGATTAAAGCCGCTCACCTTGATGGTCAGGCCTTTCTGTTTCGCCATCTAGAGCAGGCGGAAATTTCCAGCCGCTCCAACTATCAGGATTGGTTTCCGGCCCTCATGAGCCGTTTCCGGCCGATCTTGACGCTAGGTCTGGCGCTGACCCTGTTGATCAACTTGATCTCGTTGGGCATCCCGCTCTTCGTGATGTCTATCTACGATTCCGTATTGGGCACGGAATCAGTAACACTGTTGATGCACTTGGTCGCCGGCGCCGTGTTGACCGTGGGAGCCGATTTTACGCTGAGAAAACTACGCACCCGCGCGGTTTCCTATTTCGGCGCCCGGGTCGATAATTTGGTCGGCAACGAAGTATTTCGCCACATGCTCTATCTGCCGCCGGTCTATACCGAGCGCGCAACGATCAGCTCGCAAGTCGCCCGCATCAAGGATTTCGACGGCATCCGCGATTTCGTCACCGGCCCGCAAGCGCTGGTCCTGTTCGAACTGCCGTTTACGCTGATCTTCCTGGGTGCTATCGCGCTGCTGGCCGGGCCGGTTGTGTTCATTCCGATCGTGATGATCGTGCTATTCGCGGCCCTATTCTGGCTTCTCAACGGTCGCGTCTCGCGAGCTGTCGCAAAGTCGGCCCGCACCGCGGCCGAGCGGCAGGAGTTCGTGATCGAAGCGATGAACAATCTGCGCTCGCTGAAATACACCAACTCGACGAAAATCTGGATGGACCGGTTTCGGGCCAGCTCGGCCAAAGCGGCACTCGCCGGGTTCGAAACGGCGAAGATCAATGCCTTCGTATCCGCCACATCGCAATTCATGATGATGTCGGCGGGCATCGCCACCGTGGCGTTTGGCGCCCTTATCGTTATCGAGGGGTCGATGTCGGTCGGCGCGCTGATCGCTACGATGATATTGGTCTGGCGCAGCCTGGGGCCGTTGCAACTTGCCTTCGTCGCCCTGCCCCGATTGGCCCAGATGCGGGCGGGTACCCGGCAGATCGACGCGATGATGCGTCTGCCGCAAGAACGCGGCCGCGAGGATTTCGTACCCTTGGCGCCCGATGTCGCCGGTCATGTGCAATTTTCGCGCGTTACCTTCCGCTACATGCCGGATTCCGATCCGGTTTTATGGAACATCGATTTCACCGCCAAGCCCGGCGAGGTCATCGCGCTCGTCGGCAATAATGGCTGCGGGAAATCCACCATAACGCGGCTGTTGCTGGCACTGCATCGTCCGCAAAGCGGCAGCGTCTTGATCGATGGCCGTGACATTCGTCAGTTCGACGCCATCGAGCTGCGCCGTTTGATCGGCTATGTGCCGCAAACGCCGCAGTTCTTTTATGGCACGATCGCGCAGAATTTACGCCTCGCCAAACCGTCGGCCTCCGAGGAGGATTTGCGCGCCGCCGCCCGCGACGCCTACGCTCTCGACGAGATCGACGCGTTGCCCGAAGGGTTCGAAACCCGGATCGGCGATGGCAAGAATAACAAGCTGCCGGGCAGCGTCATGCAGCGGCTCAATATCGCCCGCTGCTATCTCAAAGACGCACCGATCGTCATTCTCGACGAACCCGGCAACGCCCTGGACTTCGAAGCCGATCAAGCGACGATGGAGGCGATCCGCCGTATGAAGGGCCGCAAGACGGTTCTGCTCATCACCCACCGGCCGAGCCATATGCGTCTGGCCGATAAATTGGTGTCGATAGACCGCGGCCGAATTCGCGAGATCATCGACCAAACGACCTCCGTAACCGTCACCGCCGACGGAGGACCGCAATGACCGCAGACAATCAGACCCAAATCGCCCCGAAGGGCAGCTCACGATCGCGGCGGCAACAGAAGCTCCTACCCTATGTCGCGGATTCGATCCTGTTGGAAGAGTCGGGCATGCCCTGGCTGGTGCGCAGCAGCATCGTCGCCGCCACACTCATCGTCGCGCTGTTCATCGGATGGAGCGCGACCACACGCAGCACCGAGGTTTCGGTGGCGTCGGGCTGGATCAAACCCAGCGGCAATATCCAAGCCGTCCAGCATCTTGAGGGCGGGATCGTCACCGAGATCCTCATCGAAGAGGGCGATATCGTCGAGCAGGGGCAAACCCTGCTTAGGCTGGAGTCCGCCGCGGTTGGCTCCGACCTTGCCCTGGTCACCGGACGCCATCGGGCGCTGACCTTCCGCGCCGAACGGCTGCGCGCGTTTATCGAAGGACGCGAGCCCGACTTTGGCATTGTCGGCCCGAGCGAGGTGCCGCTGGCGGAGAGCCAGCGCCAGATACTCGCCGGCCAGATCGCTGCCCGTGAAGCATCGCGCCAGGTTTTTCTACAACAGCTCAACGGGCAGCAGAGCCTGCGCAATGGGCTCGACCAACGTACCCTGAATACGCGCAAACATATTGCACTGCTCCAATCCGAGTTGGACGCGCGCAGTGGCCTGGCCGCGAAGGGCCTGACATCGCGCTTTCAGCTTCTGCGGTCACAACAAGAAATGAACCGGGCACAGGGCGTGCTGGCGCAAATTGCCGCCGAGAAGGATCAAAATGCCCGGGCCATGGCTGAAACTCGCGGCCGGATCGAAGAGCTCGACGCCACGACGCGCGCCGACGCGCTCACCGAACTGGGCAGCGTCAGCGACGAGCTACGCGACATGCAGGAAGCTATGCTGAAACAGGGTAACCGGTTCCAGCGCCTCGAGCTTCAGGCGCCGGTGCGCGGCATTGTGCAGGTATTAAACCTTCACACGGTCGGCGGTGTCGTTAATCCCGGCGAAACGATTGTCGAAATTGTGCCGATCAATGACGATCTGGTCGCCGAGGTTCGCCTGTCACCGCGCGATATTGGCCATATTTCGGCCGGCCAGGCCGCCAAGGTGAAGTTCACAACCTTCGACTTCGCCCGCCATGGCGCGGTCGATGGCATCCTGAAATCGGTGTCGGCGACCACGTTATTCGATGATGACGGACAGCCTTACTACAAAGGTATCGTGGAGCTCGACCAAGGTTTTGTTGGGGACGACCCGTCGCGCCGCCCGATTACACCCGGAATGACGCTCAGTGCGGAAATCTTGACCCAGGACCGCTCGCTGCTGACCTATCTGCTCAAACCGGTCTATCGCGGACTGAACGAAAGCTTCCACGAGCGCTGATAATTTCAAATTATTTTCCACCAATAAATTCTTAAAATACAGGCTATTAACTCTAAACCTGAATTTTTTATTAAATATAAAACTCGACACTGTCATCACCCGCACTTCTAGGAAAGACATGTGATGGCTGACGACGACATTCGCGATAGCGCAACCGACAGTGACGACGAAGCGGTCCTCGACCTATCGCTCGGTACGGAGCATTCAGCGTTCCTGGACGATGAGGAACTGCACGAACAGCTTGTCGACGACGGCGAAAACGACGAACGCACGGCGCTAACCGCCGCCCATCAAGGATCGAGCGGGACATCTACTCCCAGCAGCGAAGCCGCGGCGTTTGTCCTGCCCACGGATGAGGCGTTTCCGGATTCCGCAGAAGATCGCGCTGGTTCGCGGAACAGTTCCAACGGCGCGGCGGCCGGTAGTGACCAGCCGGGCACCGGCGCAGATTCTCTTGTCGGACTAGGTACAGACCAACCAGGCGAAAACGCCAGCAATACTCAGGGCGAGCGTGCAACGCCGAACCGGACCGCTGGTGCGGCCAGTGATCCGGCCGCGAGCCAAGTTGCGGCGCGAGGCAATGGCGGCGGCGATAATCAGGCCGTCGAAAACGCCGAAGGTGATAATAACGCGGCACAAGCCGATAACCCGTCCGACAGCGCGGCGGCACTCGGCACCGATCCATTGGCACAAGCGGTGACACCGGGCGCTGGCCAAGGAAATCAAGCCGACACCCAAGCCGGCGAAGGTGCGGGTGGTACTGCAGAGCAAGACGCCCCCGACGGCACCCAGCCGCCGCCGGAGGAGGACGAAACGGCAGAAGTCGTGGTCGAGGAAGCTGCGCCACCACCGCCGCCGACCCCGCCCGTTGTTCCAGATCCCAATGCCGGCCCCTCGACGGCTGACGCCGCCGCGAGTGGCGCGGAAGATGCCGCCTCGATCTCGGTCACCATCTCCGGTTCGGATACGGACGGCACCGTCGACAGCTTCGCGCTGAGCTCGCTGCCCAGCGACGGCA
>JABDJY010000260.1 GCA_013003285.1 Alphaproteobacteria bacterium
GGCTATTTGCGATCCCGACGGCGATGTGTTGGTAGAAATGGTCGGCGCCGAACCGTCCGACCAGGATTGGGCCGACCCCAACGACACCCATTTGCGCGACAATAGCGCCGAGACCATCTGGCAATCGGCCAGGGAAATCGAAACGGTGGCGGCGCCGTTCTAGCGGGAGCGATGCCGAAAATTTAGGCGGCCGGCTCCGGCGTCCCCTCGATATGCGACAGCGGCAGGGCCGTGCGGTAGCTCACCTGCTTTAGGGCGAAGCTCGACTTGATGCTGGCGACGCCGGGGATGCGGGTCAGATGGTCGAGCAGGAAGCGCTGGAAGGCGGCGATGTCGGGCGCGACGACGCGCAGCAGATAATCGCTGTCGCCGGTCATCAGATAGCATTCCATGACTTCGGTGTGGGAGAGGATCTGGCGTTCGAATTCGTCCAGCGCGCCGTCGACCTGCTTCTCCAAACTGACCTGCACGAACACACTGACCGGCAAGCCAATCGCCGCCGGGTCGAGCAGCGAGACATAGCCGCGCACATAGCCCTCTTCCTCGAGCCGGCGCACCCGGCGCAAACAGGGCGAGGGCGACAAATTGACCTGGTCGGCGAGGTCCACATTGGCGATGCGCGCATCGCTTTGCAGCACCTCGAGAATTCGCCGATCGGTCGCATCGAGGTCGTTTTGCGCCATTATATGCCTCTTTATTATATTATACTGCGCTATTATTGCGCCATATTGGGGATATGTGGCGAAATACGCAACACCGTTCGGCGGGCGCAATGTTAGAATCGAGTCGTTCCGCAGCTCTAACGAGGCCCGCCA
Source organism: Alphaproteobacteria bacterium (assembly GCA_013003285.1). Taxonomy (GTDB): domain Bacteria; phylum Pseudomonadota; class Alphaproteobacteria; order UBA6615; family UBA6615; genus JABDJY01. Next base: position 816 of record JABDJY010000260.1, read on the forward strand.
TGGTGCCGCAAAAAGCCCCCCGATCTCTCCTGCCCGACCCGGACACCATCGCCACCTTGGAAGCGGTCGAGCGCAAGGCGCTCTGGCTGTCGAGCTGGCTGATCCATAACGCCAACCATATCCGCCCCAGCCGCGACGGGCTGAAGGTCGGCGGTCATCAGGCGTCCTGCGCCTCGGCGGTGACTCTGCTGACCGCGCTCTATATGAGCGTGCTGCGGCCGGAGGACCGGATTGCGGTGAAGCCGCACGCCTCGCCGGTGTTCCACGCCATCCAATATCTGTTCGGCCGCCAGTCGCGCGACCAGCTCGAGCGCTTCCGCTCGCTGGGCGGCGCGCAATCCTATCCGTCGCGCACCAAGGACGCCGACGATGTGGATTTCTCCACCGGCTCGGTCGGGCTGGGGGTCGGCGCCACCCTGTTCGCCGCCATGGTGCGCGACTATGTGCGCCTGCATGATCTGGCCGGTGACGGCGAGCGAGATGGTGGTCCGAACGGCCGCATCGTCGCGCTGATGGGCGATGCAGAGCTCGACGAGGGGAATGTCTTCGAGGCCCTGCTCGAGGGGTGGAAGCACGATGTGCGGAACCTGTGGTGGGTGATCGACTATAACCGCCAGAGCCTCGACGGGGTGGTGCACGACTATCTGTTCCAGCGCATCAAGGATTTCTTCGGCACCGTGGGCTGGAACGTCATCGAGTTGAAATACGGCAAGCTGCTGCAGGCCGCCTTTGAACAGCCCGGCGGCGAGGCCCTGATGAACTGGATCGACACCTGTTCGAACCAGCTCTATTCGGCGCTGACCTTCCAGGGCGGCGCGGCGTGGCGCACCCATCTGAAGGCCGATCTCGGCCGCCGTAAGGGCATCAAGGCGCTGCTCGACGACCATGACGACGACGCCCTGCACCGGTTGATGACCAATCTCGGCGGCCATGACATGACGGCCACCCTGGAGGCGTTCAACACGGTCGACGACGACACCCCGCAATGTTTCGTCGCCTACACCATCAAGGGCTACAACACGCCGCTGGCCGGCCATAAGGACAATCATTCCGGCCTGATGAACTTGGAGCAGATGGCGGAATATAAGGCCGCCCACAATATCCGCGACGGTCATGAATGGGATATCGCCGAGGGTCTCGGCCTCGACGTGGACGCGCTGCAAAAATTTCTGGCGGATGCGCCGTTCAACCAACGCCCCGCGGCCACGCCGGTGCCCACGGTGCCGGTTACCGCACTGCCCGCACCGACCGGCGACGCCCTATCGACGCAGGAGGCGTTCGGCCGTATCTTGAACGGTCTGGCCCGCGACGACAGCGAGCTGGCGGCGCGCATCGTCACCACCACCCCCGATGTCACCGTGACCACCAACATGGCCGGCTGGGTCAACCAGCGCGGCCTGTTCCACCATGAAGAACTGGCCGACCTGTTCCGCGAAGAGAAGGTGCCCTCGGCGTTCAAATGGACCATGAACCCGACCGGTCAGCATATCGAGCTGGGCATCGCGGAGAATAACCTCTTCCTGCTGCTCGCCGCGCTCGGCCTGTCCGACAAATTATTTGGCGCGCGGCTGCTGCCGGTCGGCGCGCTGTACGACCCGTTCATCGCCCGCGGTCTCGATGCGCTCAACTATGCCTGCTACCAGGACGCCCGGTTCATGGTGGTGGCGACCCCGTCGGGCATCACCCTGGCGCCCGAGGGTGGCGCCCACCAATCGGTGTCGTCGCCGCTGATCGGCATGGGCCAACCCGGCCTGACCAGTTTCGAGCCGGCCTTCGCCGACGAACTCGCCCTGATCATGGGCTGGGCGTTCGAGCATATGCAGGCCGACCATGGCGGTTCGGTCTATCTGCGCCTGTCGACCCGCACCATCGATCAGCCGCAGCGCGCCGACATCAACGCCATTGCCGGCGACATTATCGACGGCGCCTATTGGCTGCGCGAACCCTCTCCCGGCGCCGAGTTGGCCATCGCGTATACCGGCGCCTTGGCGCCCGAAGCGCTGGCCGCATATGAGCAGGTCCTGGAAGATATTCCCGGCGCCGGATTGCTGGCCGTGACCTCGACCGACCGGCTCTATGACGATTGGCAGAACGGCGACACCAGCCACGCCGCGCGGCTGTTATCGCGGCTCGCGCCCGACGCTGGCCTGGTGACCGTGCTCGACGGCCATCCGGCGACCCTGGCCTGGCTCGGCAGCGTCGCCAATCATCATATCGTGCCGCTCGGGGTCGACCGCTTCGGCCAGTCGGGCGACCTGCCCGACCTCTACCGGGAATACGGCATCGACACCGACGCCATCCTCGACGCCGCCGCCACCGCGCTCACCAGGCGGATGCAAAAAGCCAACGGCGCGCCGCTGCGCCTCGCCGCAGAGTAACCGTCAAAACATCGTTTCGAGGGTTAGTTTTCCCCGTCGCGGGCGGCGGCGGCTTCGCGGCGGGCGATGTAGACGACAGCACCGACGATGACCGCACCGCCGACCCAGGTCCAGATTGTCGGCACCTCGCCGAACGCCAGAAACGCCAGCGTCGCCGTGACCACCAGGCGCATATAATCGTAAGGTAGCACCGCCGAGGCGTCGGCCGCGGCGAAGGATCTGACCAAGCATTGATGGGCGATCAACCCGGCGCCGGCCAGCAGGGCCAGCCAGATGAGGGTCTGCGGCCCGGGCAATGACCAGGCAAACAAAGCCGGCACCAGGGTCACCGGCACCGACAGGACGATCAGCCAGGCCACCACCGTATTGGGCGCGTCCTCGGCCGACAGAGATTTGATCATCAGGTTCGAGGCCGCGACCAGCGCCGCCGACGCAATCGGCAGGAGGAACAGCGGGTCGACGATTTCGAACCCCGGCCGCAGGATAATCCAAACGCCAAGCAGACCCACCAAGGTCGCGATCCAGCGCCGCGCGCGTACTATTTCGCGCAAGATCAGCGCCGCGCCAACCGTCGCGAATAAGGGTTGGGCGAAAGTCAGGGCCGCCACTTCCGCCAGCGGCAGATTGGCCTGGGCCAGGATCAGAAAGACCAGCCCGCTCATGGAGAAGATGGCGCGCAAGACCTGCGCACCCGGCCGCTTGGTGCGCAACACCGCCCCGCGGTCGCGCATCAACCAGGGCAATACGACGATGAACAAGATCAGCGAGCGAAAAAAGGCGATTGCCAGCGGATCCAAATCGGTCGCCGCCATGCGCACCAGGGGGCCGTGAGTGGCAAAAAACGTCGCCGCGCCGAGCATCCATATGGCCCCGCGCAGGGGCCCCGGCAGGCGGTTAAAGGCCTCTTTCACGAGGGCCGATAGATTTGGGCGATACCGGCTTCATCACACAACACGGTTCGAGACCGCTTCGCCGGCGCGCAAGGCTTCGAAACCGTCGAGCAACATCATGCCCATGCCGGTGCGCGCGTCGCGGGCGGCGCTGCCGATATGGGGCACCATGAACACATTGGGCAAATCGAAATAGCGCCGGTCCACATTGGCCGGTTCGCCGTTGAACACGTCGAGGCCGGCGGCTGCCACCTTCCCCGATTCCAGCGCGGCGATCAGCGCATCGTCTTCGACCAGATCGCCACGCGCGATGTTGACGATAATGGCGCCGTCGGGCAGTTGGGCGATGGTGTCGGCATTGATGAAGCCCTTCGTCTCCGGCGTCGATGGGGCACAGAGCATGAGGAACGCGCTGGCCCCGAGAAACCCTTCGAGATCGTTGAAATAGACCGCGCCCTCTTCCAGATCGGGCGCCAGTCGGTTGCGGTTGCGGTAGTGGACTGCCATGTCGAAGCCCCGCGCGCGCTGCGCCACCGTGCGGCCGATGCGGCCCATGCCGAAAATGCCCAACGGCTTGCCGGTAATCTCCACCCCCACAAATTGCGTAGGCGTCCACAAATCCCAATTGCCGGCGCGCAAATATTGGCTCGATTCATGCGCCCGCCGCGCCGCGCCGAGCATCAGCAACATGCCGATTTCCGCCGTCGCCGCGGTAACCGCCCCAGGCGTGGTCAGCACCGCCAAGCCACGGATCTCGGCGGCCGCCAGGTCGATATGGTCGGTGCCGACCGACAGGGTGAGAATGGCCTCGACGCTATCGGGCAGGGCGGCGATGGTCTCCGCATTCAGCGGTTCGGTGACGCAGATGAACAGCGCCTGGACGCCGTCGGCGGCGGCGATGATCTCATCCGCGCTCATGATGTGATCGTCATCGTTCAAGACAATCTCATACGCGCTTTGCAGGCGCGTCTCGATTTCGGCCAGGTGACGCCGGGTCACCAGAATGCGCGGCTTGTCGCTCACCAACGACTTCTCCTTGGATCAATGCCCGGCGAGTGTACAGTGTTGATCGGCAACACGTCAGCCTAGCTTTAAGGAGAAACCATCATGCAACTAGCAGGCAAAGTCGCGGTGATCACTGGTTCGGGGTCGGGCTTCGGCGAGGGCATCGCCAAGGCCTGCGCGCGCGAAGGGGCGTGGGTCGTGGTCAGCGACATCAACGAAGCGGGCGGCCGGCGGGTCGCCGACGAGATCGAGGCCGCCGGCGGCTCGGCCGCATTTTTCAAGGCCGATGTCGCCAAGAGCGACGATACCCAAGCCCTAATCGATTACGCCCAATCCCATTACGGGCGATTTGATGTGCTGGTCAATAACGCCGGGGTCAGCCATCTGCGCAAACCCATGACCGAGGTAACGGAAGAAGAGTTCGATCAGGTCTTCGCGGTCAATGTGAAGGGCATTTATCACACAACGAAAGCGGCGGTGCCGGTGATGCGCGAACAGGGTCGCGGAGTCATCATCAACATCGCATCGACCGGCGCGGTCAGCCCGCGTCCCGGCCTCACCTGGTACAACGCCTCGAAGGGGGCGGTGACGACCTTGACCAAGTCCATGGCGATCGAGCTGGCGCCCGACCATATCCGGGTCAACGCGCTGAACCCGGTCGCCGGCGATACGCCGCTGCTGCCCACCTTCCTGGGCGAGGACACGCCGGAAACCCGCGAGGCGTTCCGTGCCTCGGTGCCGCTGGGCCGGCTCTCGACCCCCGCCGATATCGCCGCCGGGGTGGTGTTCCTGGCTTCCGACGCCGCCGAGTTGATCACCGGCGTCTGCCTGGAGATTGATGGCGGCCGCTGTATTTAAGCTAATGACCTCATCCTGAGCTTGTCGAAGGGCGAGGGTTTCGCACCGCTACCCCGGATAGACCAATCCGGCCAGTTCCTCATGGGTGGTCATCCAGACCCAGTCGAGGTCTTTGACCAGATCGATCGCCGCCTTGATCTCGATGGCGCCGAACGGGCGGCCGAAGACATGGGCGTGGGCGGTGAAGTCGAGCACCATATGGGGGTTGCCGATGGCGGCGTAGTTGTCGATCAGGCGTTTGACCATGCCGGAATAGACCTCGGGCGGATTGCCGAAGCGCATATAGAGCGGCAGATCGTTGATCTCCATGGTGAAGGGCACGGCGGCGAGCGGCCCCTTCGCGGTCTCGATCAGATAGGGCAGGTCGGCATTGAAATGATCGAGATGCCAGGTGAAGCCGTTATCAGCGAGCAGTTCGCAGGTGTTGGGGCTGGGCGTGCCGCGCGGGCTGGCGAAGCCTTTGGGCCGCTTACCGATGACGCCCTCGAACAGATCGGCACCGTGCTTTAGGTCGGCTTCTTCCGCATCGCGCTCCTGATAGGCCGGCAGGATATTCTGCATCCAGGCATGGGCGCCGATGAAATGGCCGTCGCTATCGATGCGCTTGAGCAGCTCGGGCCACTTCTCGGCAATGATGCCGCTGGCATAGGTGCCGCAGGGCACGCCAGCCTCGCCGACGATATCGAGCAGCCGATAGGCGCCGGTGGTCATGCCGTATTCGGCCCAGGACTTCGCCTGGGTATCGAGCACACCGGCCTTCAACGGATTGCCCATGGGGCCGATGCCCGGCGCGGCATCGTCGGTCCAGGCCTCGCACATGATATTGACCGAGACGGCTAGGCGTTTTCCGTCGGGCCATCCGGCGGGCAAATTTACAGCGTTCATGGTATCTCCCCCTTGCGCTAAAACATCGTTATGGCAGTCTGATTACGCGAATTGCCGCCCGACCGCAAAGCCCTCGAAGGGCCGGGAGAGACCAATGCTGAAGACCACCGTGACCGGCAGCCTGCCCAAGCCCGCCTGGCTGGCCCAACCGGAAGTGCTATGGGCGCCCTGGGCGTCGGACGACCCGGCGCTGCTGGAAGAAGCCAAGCACGACGCGGTGCGCCTCGCCATCCGCGATCAGGAAGAGGCCGGCATCGATATCGTCTCCGATGGCGAACAATCGCGCCAGCATTTCGTCCACGGCATTCTGGAGAAGATCGAGGGCATTGACTTCGAGAATAAGCAGCGCATCGGCATCCGCGACGACCGCTACGAGGCCGACTGCCCGACCGTGGTATCGGAAATCCGCCGGTCGGGGCCGATCCACCAGGGCGAAGTGATCTTCGCCCGCGCCCATACTGACCATGATCTGAAATTCACCATGCCCGGGCCAATGACCATCGTCGATACCCTGGCCGACACCCATTACGGCGACCGGCCGGCCCTGGCCATGGCCTTTGCCGATATCCTCAACGCCGAAGCGCGTGAGATCGCCGCCGCCGGCGCCAATGTCATCCAGTTCGACGAACCGGCCTTCAACGTCTATCTCGACGCGGTGCCGACCTGGGGCGTGGAAGCGCTGAACCGCGCGGTTGACGGCGTCGCCTGCACCACGGCGGTGCATATCTGCTACGGCTACGGCATCAAGGCCAATCTGGACTGGAAGGCCACCCTGGGCGCGGTGTGGGACCAGTACGAAAAAACCCTGCCGGCCCTGGCGGAAAGCGACATCGATCAGGTGTCGCTGGAATTCGCCGGCTCGCGGGTACCCATCGAGGTGATCTCGCTGCTCGACGGCAAGAAAGACGTTCTGGTCGGCGCCATCGACGTCACCACCCTGGAAGCCGAGACACCGGAACAGGTCGCCGCGGTGATCCGCAGCGCGCTAGAGTACACCGCACCGGAGCGCATCTTCCCCTGCACCAATTGCGGCATGGTGCCCCTGCCGCGCAGCGTGTCGCAAGGCAAGCTGAAAGCCCTGGCCGCCGGCGCCGCGCTGGTCCGTGCCGAACTCTAAAACAAAACCCCAGATCCCCGGAGACATTATGAGCGGCGATATTATTGTAACGGCCGAGGCCCTGAAGGATTTTGCCGCGCGGGTCTTTATCGCCTGCGATGTCTCGCCCGAACACGCCAAACTGTGGGCCGATATTCTGGTCTGGGCGAATTTGCGCGGCGTCGATTCCCACGGTGTGCTGCGCATCCCGCGCTATATCCAGACACTCAGCAACGGCAACATCAACGCCCGGCCCAATATCACGGTCGAGCGGCGCGCCGGCGCCATCGCTGTGCTCGACTGCGATAACGCGCCCGGGCCGGTGGGCATGTCGCGGGCCATGGAAGAGGCGATCTCGTGCGCGCAGCAAGTCCATGTGGGTTGGTGCATCGCGCGCAACGTCACCCATTCCGGCGCCATCGGCTATTTCGCCCAGATCGCCGCCAAAGCCGGCATGGCGGGCATCGTGATGATCGCCTCACGGCCGATGATGGCCTATCACGGCGGCCGCACGGCGGCGCTATCGACCAATCCGCTGGCCATCGCCGTGCCCGGCGGCGACCACCCGCCCCTGGTGCTCGATATGGCGAGCTCGGCGGTCTCCATGGGCAAGGTGCTGGAGGCGCGCGACGCCGGCCAGACCATTCCCGACGGCTGGGCGCTGGACGCCAGTGGCCACATGACCAACGACCCCAACGACGCCGCCATCCTGATGCCGCTGGGCGGCGCCAAGGGCTCGAGCCTGTCGCTGATGATGGAATGTCTGGTCTCGATCATGGGCGCCAACCCGCTGATCGAGCAATTGATCCGGCCCGGCGCCGACCCCTCGGGCTTCCGCCAGAACGGTCTGGCCGTCGCCATCGATATCAAGGCCTTCATCGGCCTGGACGAATATGGCCAACAGGTCGACGATCTGGCCGACGCCATCAAGGCCCTGCCGCGCGCCGACGGGGTGGACGAAATCTACGCGCCGGGCGAACGCGGCGACGCGGTCCTGGCCGAGCGCGCCCAAAACGGCATCCCGCTACCGCAGGGCACCTGGGAGAGGCTCGCCGAGGGCGCAGGCAAGCTGGGCGTGGCGATGCCGGCGGTGGGTTAGGCAGAGAACCTTAGATCCAGGCAGCCTCCGGATTGCCGAAACGGTCGGCCTAGAGCGCCCCCATAGGCGTAACACCGCCTGGTATTATCGTATTGAGCCTTTCTTAAGGGGTTTCTAATACGTTGGAATATTATTTACCCAGTGATTTTCATTCCAAATTATGTCGAACGACCCAAAGAACAAAAGCGGAGCGCTCGCCTTCATTCAGGACCGCTTACTCGACCCCGATCTATCGCCGGAGGTGCGTGAAAATACCCAGCGGTATTTCGAGCATATAACCCGCCTGGATCAGGATTTGCGCAATGTCGGCATGGACGGTGAGAAGATCGACGAACATCTTCTGGAAATATTCGAAGACTACGAACGTGAACTCTCGGCCAGTGTTAAGCGCGTCGAAATGGACATGAAAGATGATTAACCCAAACGACCCCAACGATCCGAACGAAGTTGAACGCCTGGCAGCGCTGCATCGCTATGGCGTCCTCGATACGCCGGCCGAAGAGGCCTTCGACAGAATTACCCGGCTTGCCCAATCCGCACTCCGGGTACCCATCGTCCTGGTGTCACTGATCGACGAAAACCGGCAGTGGTTTAAATCAAAGCAGGGGCTCGATACGCCGGAAACAGCACGTGATATTTCGTTTTGCACCCACGCGATCCAGCAAAACGAGCCGCTCATCATCACCGATGCGTTGGAGGATTCGAGGTTCCGCTCAAACCCGTTGGTCACCGGCGCGCCCAACATTCGTTTCTATGTGGGCGTTCCATTGCGGACACCCGACGGTCACAATATCGGCACGCTTTGCGCGATCGATCAGAAACCGCGCGAGTTGACCGACGACCATATCCATATTCTCCGCGACCTCGCCAGCCTGGTGATGGACGAACTCGAACTACGCCGGCTCGCGGCGAATGCCGCCTGACCTCATCCCGAGGCGGGACCACAGGTCCCGTCTCGAAGGATGTGCCGCCAGTGAACTGAAGAACTAAGCCTTCGCCGGTACGTCCAGCTTCAGCAGCTTGGCCGCGTTGCCGCCCATGACCGTGGCTTTCTGGTCGTCGGACAGGCCCGAAGTGCCGTCGACGAAGCCGACCGGATCGGGTTCGGCCATGTCGTAGGGATAGTCGGTGCCCATGACGATATGGTCGGCGCCCCAGGTGTCGACCAGATAGCGCAGCTGATGGTCGGTGAAGACGACGGTATCGAAATAGAGTTTCTTCACATAGTGGCTCGGCGGCTTAGAGATCACCTGACGGCAATCGTCGCGCAGATGATAGGGATGGTCGAAGCGGCCGGAATAAGCCGGCACATAGCCGCCGCCATGGGCGATGCAGATCTTCAAGCCGGGGAACTTCTCAAGATAGCCGTCGAACACCAGATGGCCCACGGCGAGCGCCGATTCCAGCGGATGGCCGATGGTGTTGCGGAAGTAATGGTCGCTCATGCGGTCTTTGAAGCTGGTGCCGATGGGATGCATGAAGATCATCACGTCGAGCTCTTCGACCTTGGCGAAGAATTTCTCCAGCCCGGCGCGGGTCAGGTCCTGGCCGTTCACGTTGGTGGAAATCTCCACCCCGCGGGTGCCGTGTTCCTTGACGCAGCGTTCGAGCTCGGCGACCGCCATATCGGCGTCCTGTAGCGGGGCGGTGCACAGACCGACGAAGCGGTCGGGATTGCCGGCCACCACCTCGGCGATGCGGTCGTTGACCACCTTCGACGTGTCGCGGGCGAATTCGGCCGGATACTGGTAATTATAGTGGAACGGCGACGGCGACAGCGCTTGCACGTCGATGCCGCAGGCGTCCATGTCGGCGATGCGTACTTCCGGCTCGGTCAGCTTGTCGAGGATCGTCTGGTGCTGATTGCGGTTGATCTCGCCGGTCAGCGCGTTGGCCTCTTTGTAAAGCTTGGCCTGATCGGCGACCGACGGGTCGGCCAGCATGGCGTCGGCGTCGGGCACATGGACGTGGCAATGAATATCGACGGTGAAATGCTTGTTGCCGTTGCTTACTTTTTCCACGTGGCCGTGGTCGCTGGCCGGTGCATGGGTGGCGCATGTGAATAACATATTGTTCCCCTGGGTTGCTGTTTCCGGCTGTCAGCGCCGGTTTGGAGTTAGTCTAGGCCGAGTAGCCGGGCGGCGTTGCCGCCGATGATCTGGGCTTTCTGGTCGTCGCTCAGATCGGCGCCATTCACGTGGCCGACCGGATCAACCTCGGCCATGTCGTAGGGATAGTCGGTGCCCATGACGATATGGTCGGCGCCGAACACCTTGACCAGATATTCCAACTGGTGGTCGGTGAAGACCACAGTGTCGAAGTAGAAGCGCTTGAGATAGTCGGTCGGCACCTTGCCCTTGGGCAGGTGGCGCTGCATGTCGGGGCGCAGCGGGTGAGCGTGGTCGATGCGGCCCGAATAGGCGCCCAGGTAACCGCCGCCATGGGCGACGCAAATCTTCAGGCCCGGATGGCGGTCCATCACCCCATCGAATATCAGATAGTGAACGGCGGTCGTGGAGGCCAACGGATTGGCGATGATGTTGGAGAAATAATGGTCGGCGAAGCGCGCGCTTTCCGAAAAACCCGCCGGATGCATGAAGATCACCACGCCGAGCTCTTCGACCCGGGCGAAAAACTTATCGAGGCCGGCGCGCGATAATTCGGTGCCGCACACATCGGTCGAGATTTCCACGCCGCGCATACCCAACTCGCCGACACAGCGCTCAAGCTCGGTAACCGCCATTTCCGGGTTCTGCAGAGGCACGGTGCCTAGGGCCACAAAGCGGTCGGGATGGCCAGCGACCATCTCGGCCAGCGAATTGTTGACCGTCTGCGCCACATCGCGGCCCAAATCGGGTTCGGCCCAGTAGCAATAATGGTTCGGCGCGGTGGAGACCGCTTGGATGTCGACCCCGGCGGCGTCCATATGGGACAGGCGCACATCCACGTCGGTCGCCATGGGCATGATGTCTTGCGTGTGCTGACGCTGGTAGGCGCGGGTTTCCTCACTGGCGTGCCACATCAACGGCTCGGTCTTGAGGTCGAAGACGTCTTTCACCATGGTGTCGACTTCAGGGACGTGCAGGTGGCAATGGATATCGACCGAGCGGATTTTCGAATCTCCGGTCGTGACCCGATGGCCGGCGGTGCCCGTCTCCGGGGCGTGATGGGCGCACTTGAATAGCATGATGTTTCCTCGAACCTTTTTTAACGCTGCGGCTTATTGATTTATGACGCCATCGAACGATGCGCCGAAATGCAGCGCTTATATAGGTCGAACGGGGCCGTCAAATCCACAGGTTTCGACTCGCCCTCGACTCCCGCGCCGGCCATGCTAAATTCCGCGATCAAGAGCAACAATTTCTTACAGGGCGGGGGAACACGCATAATGTCGTCTGGAAGCTTTGGTATTTCTCAACATGTGCTGCGGCGTGAGGATCAAAACCTGATCACCGGCGCCGGTAACTACAGCGACGACACGCGCTTCGAGGGGCAGACTTTCGTCGCGTTCCTGCGCTCGCCGGTCGCCCATGCCGCCATCACATCCATCGACCTTAGCGCCGCCAAGGCCGCCCCGGGCGTCATCGGCGCGTTTACCGGCGAGGATCTGCGCGCCGCCGGCATCGGCGATATTCCCAATATGACGCCGTTCGCCAACCACGACGGCTCGCCCATGCACCTATCGTCACGGCCTGCCCTGGCCGTCGGCAAGGTCCGCCATGTGGGCGAAATCGTCGCCATGGTCATCGCCGAGACCGGCGGACAAGCGGCCGACGCGGTCGAGCTGGTTGAGTTCGATTTCGACACGCTACCGACGATCGTCGATGTGGAAGAAGCTGTCGCCGACGGCGCGCCGCAGTTGTGGGACAATATGCCCAACAACACTTGCCTCGATTTCCGTATCGGCGATGCCGAACGAGCCGACGCCGCGTTTGCCGGGGCGGCTCACGTCACCACATTGCGGCTCAAAACCAACCGCATCGTCGCCGCGTCGATGGAACCGCGCAGCGCCACAGCCCGGTGGGACGCTGTGAAAGACCGCTACGAGCTGGTCTCCGGCTCCCAGGGCGTCAACGCCATGCGGCGCATGTTGGCCGAGTCCATTTTCCAGGTACCGCCGGAAAAAATGCATGTGGTGACCCGCGATGTGGGCGGCGGGTTCGGCATGAAGACCCAGGCCTATCCCGAATATGTCGCGTGTCTTTTCGCCGCCAAGGCGTTGGGCCGGCCGGTGAAGTGGCAGGGCAGCCGCTCGGAATCGTTTCTCGCCGACAATCAGGCCCGCGACGGGGTGATGAATGGCGAGCTTGCCTTCGACGCCGACGGCAAGATCGTCGGCATGCGCGTCGATATGGTGGCGGCAATGGGCGGCTATCTGTCGTCGCACGGTCCGGCCGCAGCAACCCGCAATGTCTGCAACTGCCTGACCGGCTGCTACGACAACCCGGCGCTGCATTTCCGTGTGCGTTGCGTCATGACCAATAATATCCCCATCGGCCCCTATCGCGGCGCCGGCCGGCCCGAAGCGGCCTATATGCTCGAGCGGCTGATGGATAAGGCGGCGCGCGAGATGGGGCTCGACCGCATCGAGTTGCGGCGGCGCAATTTCATCGACCCCGCTGCCATGCCCTACACCACGTCGCTGGCGCAGACTTATGACAGTGGCGAATTCGCGGCGGCCATGGATAAGGCGCTTGAACTGGCCGATTGGGACGGGTTTCCGGCGCGCCGCGCTGAATCCGAACAAACCGGCAAGCTGCGCGGCCTGGGCATGGCCTGTTTCGTGGAAACTGCAGGTGGTTTTCTGGAAGAGGGCGCCAAGATCGAGTTCGCCGACGATGGTTTCGTCGAAGCTATTTTAGCGGTGCAATCGAACGGCCAGGGGCATGCCACCTCCTTCGCCCAAGTGGTCTCCGACCGGCTCGACGTGCCGTTCGAAAAGGTCCGCATCGTCGAAGGCGATAGCGACAACACACCGGCGACCGGCTTCGCCTCGGTCGCCTCACGATCGGCGGCGCTGGCCAGCGGCGCCATATCGGTCACGGTCGACGCCGTGATCGAGAAGGGCCGCAAACTGGCTGGCCATATTCTCGAAGCCGCCGAAGCCGACATCGAATATGCCGGCGGCGCTTTCCGGGTCGCCGGTACCGACCGGGAGATCGACATTTTCGACTTGGCCGCCCAGGTGAAAACCATGGGTGATCTACCGGGGGATCTGCCGCCGAGCCTGGATTCCGAAGAGGATTTCACATCCCCGGAACAGACCTATCCCAATGGCTGCCATGTCTGCGAGGTCGAGATCGACCCGGACACCGGCGTGATCGACGTGGTCGGCTATACCGCGGTCGACGATTGCGGCACGGTGATCAACCCGATGATCGTCCACGGCCAGGTCCATGGCGGCGTCGCCCAGGGACTCGGCCAGGTGCTTGGCGAGCACGCCATCTACGACGATGATGGCCAGCTGCTGGCCGGCTCGTTCATGGATTACATGATGCCGCGGGCCGACGATCTGCCATCGATGAAGCTGGGCTTCCATTCGGTGCCCTGCACCACCAACCCGATCGGCGCCAAGGGCGCCGGCGAGGCCGGCACAACCGGCGCGCTACCGGCCGGCATGAACGCTATTTTGGATGCGCTGTCGGCGCGCGGCATCACCGAAATGGACATGCCCGCCACCCCCGACAAGGTGTGGACGGCGCTGAACGGCAGTTAAACGACCGCGCGCTGCCCTACCTATTTCTAAGAGCACCCCCCTCCCCATCCCTCCCCCTCAAGGGGGGAGGGATGGGGA
>JABDJY010000278.1 GCA_013003285.1 Alphaproteobacteria bacterium
CTCCTGTCTTCACTGCGAAGATGCGGCCTGCGTGACGGTGTGTCCGACCGGCGCCTCCTACAAGCGCGAGGATGACGGGATCGTCCTGGTCGACGAAGACCGCTGCATCGGCTGCAAGCTGTGCAGCTGGGCCTGTCCCTATGGCGCGCGCGAATACGACTACGACGCCGGCGTGATGAAAAAATGTACGCTCTGCATCGACCGGATTTACAACGAGAACATCCCCGAATCACAACGGGTTCCAGCCTGCGTTTCGACCTGCCCGGCATCGGCGCGCCATTTCGGCGATCTGGGCGATCCCAATTCCGAGGTCTCGCAACTGGTCGCCGAACGCGGCGGCTATGATCTGATGCCCGAAATGGAAATGCAGCCGGTCAACAAATATCTGCCGCCCCGGCCCGCCAAAACCACCGTCGGCGACAGTGGCGCACCGGCCATGCTGCCCGATCACGAGGCCGGACCGGTGGCCGCCACCGGCCGTGGTTTCCTGGCCTGGGTCGACCGCACCCTGTCGCGCTAATTCGAAGGTCTTGCTCCCGTGAACCCCGCCTATTCCGTGATTTTCTTCACCACCGCCTCGGGCGCTGGCTATGGCTTACTGACCTGGCTGGGTGTCGCCGTGCTGTTCTTCGACATGCCGGCCCATCGCTGGTTCGGGCTGGCTGCCTTCGCCGTAGCCTTGGCGTTGATCACCGGCGGCTTGTTGGCTTCCACCTTCCATCTCGGCCATCCCGAGCGGGCCTGGCGGGGCCTTACCCAATGGCGATCCTCCTGGCTGGCGCGCGAAGGTGTCGTCGCCGTCGCCACCTATGTCCCGGCGGGTCTCGCCGCCATCGGCTGGATATTCTTGACCCGCAACGACGGCATCTGGGCCTGGCTCGTCGCAGCCGCAGCGATATTGGCAGTGGTGACGGTTCTCTGCACGGCGAGGATCTACCGCAGCCTGCGGGCTATTCCACGCTGGAACACGCCCTGGGTATTGCCGGTCTATTTGGCCCTCGCCCTGGCCAGCGGCGCGCTGCTATTCCATTTCGGTGTGCGCGCCTTCGGCCTCGGGTTTGCCTGGAGCGGTTGGGCCGCGGCGATCATCACGATCATCGGCTGGGCCATTAAGCTGGCCTATTGGCAAGGGATCGACAGCGCCGCACCACGCGCCACGGCGGAATCTGCCACCGGCTTAGGTCATCTCGGCAAGGTTCGCCTGTTCGAGGCGCCCCACACCGGCGACAATTATCTGATGCGCGAAATGGGCTACAAGATCGCCCGCAAGCACGCCAAGCGCCTGCGGATCATCGCACTGATCCTGGGCGGGGCGATCCCGGTGGTCTTGGCCGCCCTCGCGACCCAATTGCCGGACGTCGCCGCCGCGCTGGTGGCGCTAATCGCCGTCGTCTCGGCGGGCGCTGGATTGCTGGTGGAACGCTGGCTTTTCTTCGCCGAAGCGGTCCACACGGTCTCGCTCTATTACGGAACCGACGCCGCCTAACTCGCCAGGGATGGCATTTGGATGGGGCCGTCGATCAGCTGATTGACGAACTGGTGGACATAGGCGTTGTCGGTAGTCTCAAGTTCGTCGACTGTGCCGAGCCACACGATGCGGCCCTCATGGAGCATGGCGACACGCTCGGCGATTTCGCGCACCACCGCCATGTCGCTGACCACCGAGATAATGGTCGCCCCCAGTTCGTTCTGCCGGGCGACGATCAGCTCGCTGATGATATTGCTCATGATCGGATCGAGGCCGGCGGTGGGCTCGTCGAGGAAGATGATTTGCGGATCGGTGGCGATGGCGCGAGCCAGACCGGCGCGCTTTTGCATGCCGCCGGAGAGTTCGGACGGATACAAATCCGCCGTTTCCGCGGTCAGACCCACGGAAGCTAGTTTTTCGATCGCCCGTTCCTTTGCCGCCGCTTTGTCGATCCCACGATCCTGCAATAGCCGGAACGCCACATTCTCCCAGACCGGCATACTGTCGAACAGGCCCTGGCGCTGGAACAGCACGCCGAAGCGGCGCATCCAGACCATGCGTTCATTACCCGATAGGCCGACAGACTCCTCGCCATCGATTTCGATGCGGCCGGAATCAGGCGTTTGAAGGCCGAGGATGGTTTTCAGCAGCAACGACTTGCCGCTGCCCGAACCGCCGATCAACACCAGCGATTCACCCTCGGCGACATCGAGCGAAATATCGTCGAGGGCGGGTTGGCTATCGAACGTCTTGCGAACATCGACCAGCCTGATTTTCGGTACGCTCATGCGCTCTCAGCCATGGTAGATGCTGGATACGCGCTATTGCATGGTCGGCATGGTGAGGCTGTGGCCTTCGCGCACGCCCGACTTGGGCCAGCGCGAGGTGATTGCCTTGAGGCGCGTGTAAAACCGCACACCTTCCATGCCATGCATATGAGTGTCGCCGAACAGCGAACGCTTCCAGCCGCCGAAGCTGTGATAGGCCACCGGCACCGGGATCGGCACATTGACGCCGACCATGCCGATCTGCACCCGATCGGTGAAGTCGCGCGCGGCGTCGCCGTCCTTGGTGAAGATGGCGGTGCCGTTGCCATATTCGTTGCGGTTCACCAGGTCGACCGCGGTCTCGTAATCGGGCGCGCGAACGACTGCCAGAACCGGGCCGAAAATCTCCTGCTTGTAGATTTCCATGTCCTCGGTCACCCGATCGAACAGGCTGCCGCCCAGGAAATAACCGTTCTCATAGCCCTGCATAGTGAAATCGCGGCCGTCGAGAACCAACTCGGCGCCTTCTTCGACACCCTTGTCGATCAAGCCCTTGATGCGGTCATAGGCTTGTTCGGTGACGACCGGACCCATCTCGATATCGGGATCGCCACCGGGGCCGATTTTCAGTTCCTGAATGCGCGGCACCAGATTTTCGACCAGGCTATCGGCGGTTTGATCGCCCACCGCAACGGCGACCGAGACCGCCATGCAGCGCTGGCCGGCCGAGCCGTAACCGGCGCCGATCAACGCGTCGGCGGCCTGATCCATATCGGCGTCGGGCATGACCACCATATGGTTCTTGGCGCCGCCCAGGGACTGGACCCGCTTACCGTGCTCCGCTGCCGTGGCGTAAATATAAGAGGCAACCGGCGTCGAGCCGACGAACGACACCGCCGCGATGCCGGGATGGGTCAGGATGGCATCGACGGCTTCCTTATCGCCGTTGATCATGTTGACCACGCCGTCGGGAATGCCGGCTTCCTTCGCCAGCTCAACCAGCCGCAGCGGACAGGACGGATCGCGCTCCGACGGCTTCAAGATGAAGGTATTGCCGCAGGCGATCGCCAACGGGAACATCCAAAGCGGGATCATCGCCGGAAAATTAAACGGCGTGATCCCGGCGCAGACGCCGACCGCCTGACGCACCGAAAAAGCATCGACCCCGGTGCCCACATCCTCGGTAAATTCGCCGCGCAGCAAGTGCGGAATGCCGCAGGCAAATTCGACCACTTCGCGGCCGCGTGTAATGTCGCCCTTGGCGTCTTCGATGGTCTTGCCGTGCTCGACCGAGATCAGCTCCGCCAGCTCATCCATATGCTCCAGGAGCAACTCGTTATAGCGGAACATGAAACGCGCGCGGCGCAGCGGCGGCAAGGCCGACCATGCCGGTAAGGCGGCCTGCGCTGCCTTGACGGCGCTATCCACATCGGCGGCGCTGGCCAGGTTTACTTCGGCGATCTGCTCGCCGATGGCCGGGTTAAATATCGGCGCGGTGCGGGTTGATTGTCCTTCGACGCGTTCGCCGTTGATCCAATGTGTGAGCGTTTTCATGTTTCTACTCCCGTTAGCGCCGCGAGGGTTGATCGGATCCTTCGATCCATCGACCGATGGCGCTTATTCAATCATTGTCTGCAGCTATAAGAGACCCGTTAGCCAGGCGCAAGCTGCCAATAAGCGCCGGTCAGCCGGCCTTTTGGGCCGGCGCCAAATCACCGAGTTTGCCGCGGAAAAATATCAATGGATCACCGTCTGCCGTTTCGAACCGCTCGACTTCGCCGACGATGATGACATGGTCGCCGCCGTCATGGTGGACAACATTTCGGCATTCGAAATAGGCCAGACAGCCACTGAATAACGGCGCACCGCCCAAACCCTCGGTAAAATCGACGCCGTTGAACTTGTCGTCCCCGGACTTGGCGAATTTCATGCACAGATCATCCTGCCCCTCGGCCAGGATGTGGACGCAGAAATGGCTGGCGTTCTCGAGAATTTTCAGGCTCGGCGAGCCGCGGTCGAGGCTCCATAAGACCAAGGGCGGGTCGAGAGAGACGGAATTGAAGGAATTGGCGGTAACACCCGCCAGAACCCCGTCCTCACTCTTGGCGGTAATAACCGTAACGCCGGTGGCGAAATTGCCTAGTGCATCGCGAAACCCGCGCGTATCGAATTCATGGTCCGCCATTCAGATTAATCCCAACCGTTCCCCTGTGCCGCCACTCTTCGGTGACGCTTGGGCCAAGATACTGTCTAGACGTGTCGAGACCAACCCCACAATCAGCACAACAGTCGACCGAGTAAGACATGGCGATTATTCGCCAATAGCGCATCACCTACTAAATTTGCCCAAATAATAGGCAATGCGAGTTTTTCGGCCCGTTGCCTGAGTTGGTTCAATAATCGCCAGCCGCTACAGTAGGGCGGTAGCCGACGCAGCAAGTAGACGGGAAAGCATGCCGACAACAAAGGCCCGCGACGGGGTCGCAATACACTATGAGGTCTACGGCGATGGTCCAACGCTGCTGCTGATCAGCGGCACCGGTCACGATCTCGGCTTCTGGGCGGGGCAGTTGCCGTTCTTCGCAGCTGAATTTCGGACCATCGTTTTTGACAATCGCGGCGTCGGGGGGTCGAGTGTGCCGCCACCCGGTTACTCCTTGGCCGACATGGCCGACGACGCCGCCCATGTGCTCGACGAGGCCGGCGCCGAGACCGCCCATGTGATGGGCTTTTCCATGGGAGGCCATATCGCTCAGGAGCTGGCCTTAAACCATCCCAACCGCGTCCTCAGTCTGGGCCTCCACCATAGCTGGACGCGCAATGGAGCCCGGCTCAAGAAATTCCAGGAGACCCGCCGCTACCTCGCTGAACATGATCAGCGCGTGGCGCTGACCGAACTGAGTATGCTGGCGCTACACGCCTCGGCCTATTACGACGCGCATGCCGAGGAGATGGAAGCTCACCGAAATTTTCTGCTGGAGCAATCACCAGTGAATGCCGGCTGGATCGGCCAATTGGACGCCTGCATCGAAGGCGACACCTATGACCGCCTGCCGCAGATAAATGTTCCAACACAAATCACCTGTTCCGATCTGGACGTTATCGCCGCCCCGCAACTATCGCAGATGATCCATGAGCGTATCGCCGGCTCGCAACTGCATATCCTGAAGGGCACCGGCCATGTGGCGCTCATGGAGGCGCCGGAAGAATTCGCCGCCATCTGCCTCGAGTTCTTGCGCACCGTGACGCGCGCCCCATTCACCTAGTCGCGAACAAGGGTCTTGAGCGGAAACAGTTACCGCCCGATAATCGAATTAACCAGTCCGGCCACCCAAAGCGGCGCCCGGGGAATTAAGGGGAGTGCAATGCGCGGACTAATTATGGACCGGCCGCTGATGATTTCAGCGTTGTTGGAGCACGCGAACCGGGTGTCCGGCGACCGCGAAATCGTGTCGCGTTCGGTCGAAGGGCCGATCCATCGCTATACCTATCACGACGCCCATACCCGCTCGCGCCAACTGGCCAAGGCGCTCACCGCGCTCGGCGTTCAACTGGGTGACCGGATCGCCACCCTGGCCTGGAACACCTATCGCCATTTCGAGATCTACTATGCGGTGTCGGGGATCGGCGCCATCACCCATACGCTGAATCCCCGCCTGGCGCCGGCGCAGTTCACCTATATCGTCAATCACGCAGAAGATTCCTACATCTTCGTCGACCTCAATCTGGTGCCGCTGATCGAAGCCGTTGCCGCCGACCTCTTGTCGGTCAAGGGAATCGTGGTGATGACCGACGCGGCGCACATGCCCGAGTCCAATATCGATAATCTGTTGTGCTACGAAGACCTGATTGACGGCCAATCCGACGATTTCGATTGGCCGGAGTTCGACGAAAACACCGCCTCGTCGCTTTGCTACACCTCGGGCACCACGGGCAACCCGAAAGGGGCCCTGTACAGCCACCGCTCGACTGTAATCCATGCCTACGCCTCGGCCTTACCGGATGTTTTGAATTTAGCCGAACGCGAAGTCGTCCTGCCGGTCGTGCCGATGTTCCACGTCAATGCCTGGGGCATCCCCTATGGCGCCACCATGACCGGCGCCAAGCTGGTGTTCCCCGGCCCTATGCTCGATGGCGCAAGCATCCACGAACTGTTGGTCGACGAAGAGGTTACTTTCGCCGCTGGCGTGCCGACCGTCTGGCTCGGCTTGCTCAACTATTGGCGGGAAAACAATAAGAGCGTCCCGAGCCTCAATCGCACGGTGATCGGCGGCACCGCGATCCCGCAATCGATGATCGAATCCTTCCAGGAAGATTTCGGCATCGAGGTTCGCCACGCTTGGGGCATGACCGAAATGAGCCCGCTGGGTACCATTTCCCTGGTCAAACCGAACGTGCCGGCAGCCGACAAGGCCGCCCGCTATCGCAGCCAGATCAAACAGGGCCGGCCGGTTTTCGGCGTCGATATGAAAATCGTCGATGACGACGGTAACGCGTTGCCCCATGACGGCAAGGCCTATGGCGAATTGATGGTCCGTGGACCGTGGATTACCAGCGGCTATTTCAAAATCGATCATTCCGAGGCGCACGATCATGACGGCTGGTTCGCCACCGGCGATGTCTGCACCATCGACCCCGACGGCTATATGGAAGTCACCGATCGGTCGAAAGATGTCATCAAGTCGGGCGGCGAGTGGATAAGCTCGATCG
The DNA here is from genome assembly GCA_013003285.1 of Alphaproteobacteria bacterium. Lineage (GTDB taxonomy): Bacteria > Pseudomonadota > Alphaproteobacteria > UBA6615 > UBA6615 > JABDJY01. Next base: position 6,946 of record JABDJY010000278.1, read on the forward strand.
ATCTGGAAAACCAAGCCATGGGCCATCCCGATGTGATTCAGGCCGCGGTGATCGGCGTGCATCATCCGAAATGGGACGAACGCCCGCTGCTGATCGTCGTGCCGGCCAAGGATAAGACGCCCGAGCTTGCCTCGATCAACGAATACCTAACCGGCAAAGTTGCCAAATGGTGGTTACCCGATGACATGATCGTGGTTGAATCTCTGCCAATCGGGGCGACGGGCAAGGTCTTGAAGACCGAACTGCGTGCACAATTCGGCGACCACAAGCTGCCAACGGCCTGAGCGCCGATCGGTTATCGTCGAGCGGCCTTTAAATCCAAGCAATAGAGTGTCGCCGGTTCGCGCAATGTCTGGATATCGGCTTCCAACTTTTGCCAACCTTGGCGCTCCAACAGAGCCGAACCGCTCGCCGTATCGGAATACAGGGAAGCGAAACCCAATCGGCGCGCCTCGTCCTCGATTGCCGTTATCAAGGCCGATGCGATTCCCTTACCACGCTGATCCGGCGCAACTAACATAGCCGCTAACCAGGGATTGAGGTGACGGTGGGTTTCCAGCGAATGTGGTTTAAGTGCCGCTGTACCCAGGATGTTTTGGGTCGTGTCTAGCGCAACCAGAGCCAAAGGCATCTCGTCTCGATTGCAGCACGACCGAAGATCGTGTTCAGCATCGCCGGGGCCGGCAGGACCGTAATATGGCCCCCACGCCTCAACGAACAATTCCGCCAGTACCGGTATAGCCGCTTGCATATCCGCGAGATGCGTTATCCGCAATTCAGCCAAAACATCCTCAACCGCGTCGCCTGACTTTCACATAGTTGACAATGCGGCGCACATTGTCGCGGGCATCGACGATGGCCACGGCCTTGTCGAGCTCGGCTTGGCTCTCGGCCAGTCCGATCAGATAGACCACGCCGTTGACCGACCGGACGCGAAAATTCGAGGAGTCGATATCCGAATCGAATAGATAGTCGGTCTGGATGACCTTCTCGATGACGATATCGTCGACTAGAGCAACAACCCCGCCCTCGTCGGTGACCTGGATGTCGTTGGTAAGACCGGTCGCTTTTTCGGGAATGCGCGCGATCGCACCGGCCCGCGCCTTATCCTCGGCCTTTTTCACATCGCCCACCAAATAGACATGGCGGCGGTAGACGACCGTACCGACGTCTTTGAATAGACCCAGCCCATCTTCGAGCAATAGTTTGTTGAGTTCGAGCTTGATGCCGTTATCGTCGACGACATCGTCCAGCGTGCGCTCTTCGGATGCGGTGTAAGCGCCATCCGCCGCCAAGGACAGTGTCGTGGGCGTACACCCTGCCAGCACCAGAGCGGCGATTATGTAAATTGAGAAACGCGCCTGCGACCGGCGCGGCGTCGTCGGCTGAACCATCGGGCCGGGAAACGCCGTTAGAAAGGATTCCATGACCGTTTCTTGGTGTAGTGCAGATAACCCACATTGGCGCCCGCGCGCAGCCCTACGCCCGTGCGGATCGGCGCCAATATGATGTCGCCGGATTTCTGATAATTCACGCCGACCCCAGCAACGAAATAGAATGTGCCTTCAACACCGGGAAACCGCTGATAAATCTGCTCGCTATCGTCGAGATGGTAGACCAGCACAAATACCTTCGAAGCATTGCCGCCCAGGTCAAACCCAACCGACGGCCCCTGCCAGTGGACCTCGCGCGAGGCGCCGCTTTTGCGGTTGAGCGTCCCCTTGCCAAAGCGCAGCCCGACGCCGATCGCGCCGCTGAATTCTTCACCGGTCACAAACCCATTGGGCCGCCCCTGGTCTTCGAAAACATGCTCGATGGCCTTGGCTAACCCTTCGGTTGTTTCACCGAAAAAACCCGTCGCCTTCGCGAGAATTTCCTCTTGGGTATATCCGTCATCTTCGGCCGCTCTAGCGGTATTCGGTAGCAATGCGATTAAGGCAGCCAGAGCCAAGGCGAGGAGAAATACGGGGATTCGACCGGCTTGATCGAGCATTGACAGTCTCCTGAACAAATAGGGGTCCACACTTAGATGGTAGCATGGGCGCGAGTCGCAACCGGAAAATCAGCTTCCCCGCGCCGACGCGCCACCATGTGCGCGAATATTGAACACAAGCCCGGCAGCCACAAGTAAGGCAAAAGTCGCCACGAGAGAGGACAGTAGAAAACTGTCGCCAAACTGAAACGTAAGGCCAGCGAAGGTTGGACCGATCATTTGACCAAGGCCGAAAGCCGCGGTCATCAAGGCGAGGCTACGGCGCGGATCGCCCGCCGTTAGGTCGCGGGCGAAAGTAAAACCGAGCGCTGTAATTCCCATAAAAGTGCCACCGAGCAGGGCTGCGCCAATGGCAACGACCAGCGCATTGGTGGTGAGGACACTCAAGGCCACGCCGACGGCCTCGATGATACAGGCCATGGCGAAACCACGATCATTGCCCCAGCGTCGGCCAACCCAGGTCCACAGCGCGATCGACGGTATGGCCGCAAGACCAACAATCAGCCAAACCACCGGTTCGATCACCCGTAATTCCGGCTCAGTTCGCACCATCGTCAAAACGAAGGTTGCCGTGATGACATAGCCGAAGCCGAATAAACCGTAGGCCAGAATCAATGCGGTCAGCCGTCGATCAACAGCGGCGTCTCGAGGTGCCGCCGCGGAACGCACGGTCGGCGGTTCATCGGGTATCAACCAGGCAACAATCGCGAGCCCTCCCAACGCGATCACGCCGCTTACAATCCATTGCACCTGCCAATCGGCGCCACCTGCCGATAACCCGGACACCAGCACCGCAGATACCGCAATACCAACACCGACCCCCGCGAAATGGATGGCCGAGAGCGCCGGCCGGCCGGCCACGGCCAAGCGGTCGAGGACCAGCGTGGAGGCAAAAACCAGGGTGAAGGCGCTCGCGACACCACCAATGAACCGTAATCCAAGGAACAGCGCCATCGAACTTGCCAGCCCCATAGCCGCGGTCGTCAACGCACTCGCCCCCAGTGCAACCAACAGCCAAAATCGCCGACTGCCCGGTAGAACCGGCGACGCCGCGACCAAGGCGCCGAGCAGATAACCGAGGAAATTCACCGACGCGATAACGCCGGCCTGCGGCTTTGTCAGCCCCAGGGCTTCCTCCATAAAGGGTAACACGGGTGTGTAAACGAACCGGCCGATACCCATACAGGCTGCCAACGCAATAAGACCTGCGATCGCCACACCGGTTGCCTGACGGGATTCAACGTTCATGGCGAGATGCTACCACGAACGCGCATTCCGAGATCACGTGTTACGGCTGACGCTTCGCACGGGCGCCGGTGCAAGCCGCGGCGAGACGAGCGCTAAGGCTTGGCTGGCACCGGGTCGGTTTCCGGCGCAGGACCTTCAAATCCCACCAGGCGGTTTCCGCCTTTCTCAAGCGGTTGGTCGTAGCAGTCCCCCACACCGATTGTTTCGTAGCAGTAAAGTGGTTGGACAATCCGCGGCGGCGCCACGTCTTTTTTCTCGCCGAACAGCCACCCCTTGGAGAGCACGGTCTCAAGCGACGGCGCCTTTTCCAACCAGGGGTTATCGCAGGCGCTCAACGCCAGACACAGGCTCACCGCGAAAACACCGCGGCGAAGCCGGAATATCGGTAGCTCGTGTGCCATTTCACCGGGTTTATCAGAAAAGCGTTAACGTCTTGTTATGCGTCTCGCCGTCCAAATCCAAGGTCACGGTTCATATAGATTTAAGAGTGTCCGGTTAGTTTCAACATCCCAAAATACCGCGCGAAATGCCGCGGATTTGCGATGACGAAAGACTGAGAACATGCGCATTGGCCGCAAATTAGCTGTGACCTACGGGCTTATGAGCATTCTGCTCGTGGGAATCGTGTTCGGCGCCAAAGTTATCATTGATCGCATCGATCAGAACTTTGAAATACTCCATCACGAGTTTTCTTCCGTGAACGGTGAATTGGACAATCTTCGAGCGGCAAGTTTACAGATCCTAGCCGCGACAAACGAGTTCGCGTTCATTGCTTCGATAACTTCCGACATAACCGATGACGGCTTGGCAGAGGCGGGCGAAATCGAAGAGCTGGAAGAGGGCATAGCAACACTTACGCACGCTTTCGCACGCTTTTCCGATGCCGTAGATGCCAGCGATGAGGCCAAACACCTTAATCGGGATTAACTGGGTGTCACTGGCTCAGCTTTAATTGCCGAAAGCCTTCGCCTAGCTGGCAAGGCTGGGCGTGGCACAAACCAATTGGAACTTCTGGACATCAAGGACCAGTTGGAGGATTTGGAGGATTCCTATTTAGACCTCATCACACGCAGCCGCGCGGCAGCGAATGAGTCATTCGAAGAGCGCCGACACAGCTTGAGCAAAACAACCGCCCTAATAAGCAAACTGGCCTGGGCGGGCTCAGCTGCTTTGGCCCTCATGCTTCTGCTGTTCGGAAACTTTGTCGCAAAAACCATTACCCGCCCTCTTGAAGCCCTGGTACACGCCGCCGAACGGCTCAAGAGGGGGGAATTTCACGCTCGGGTCGATGTTACATCGAACGACGAGATTGGCGAACTAAGCACGAGTTTCAACCGAATGGGCGATGCTCTGGAAGAGCATATCAACTCCCGCACAAATTCAGAGGCCGAGCTTAAACAGCAAGTCGAAGACCGCCTACAAGCCGAAGCCGCGCTGACCGAACTCAACGAGAATTTAGAAAGTCTTGTCGAAGAGCGCACCGAGACGATTCGCCAAAACGAGACCGCCCTGCTGGAAGAGAAAGAAAGAGCGGAGACGGCGAGCCAGGCGAAGTCGGCCTTTTTGGCCAATATGAGCCACGAGTTACGCACACCGTTGAACGCCATCATTGGCTACAGCGAAATGATGCTGGAAGACGCCGAAGATGAGGGGGCAGAAGAACGAGCCTCTGATCTACTCAAAGTCCAACGATCCGGCCGGCATTTGCTGGGACTGATCAACGATATCCTTGATATTTCCAAGATAGAGGCGGGCAAGGTAGAGCTGAATATCGAGCCAGTCGACCTTGCCAGGTTAGTTGCCGAAGTCGAAAGCACGGCCGCTCCGCTGATGGAGAACAACGCCAACCGCTTGAAAATTGTCATCCCTGACAATCTTGGAACCATCGAGTGTGACGATCAGCGGCTTCGGCAGATCTTATTGAACCTACTAAGCAACGCGGCCAAATTTACCGAGAACGGCGCTATCGGCCTCATTGCCGAGCGCAAGGGAGATGGTTGGGTACGCTTTGCCGTTCGCGACAGCGGTATCGGGATGAGCGCCGAGCAAGTGGCGCGGCTTTTTGAACCCTTCAGCCAAGCCGATAGCACGATCACCCAGCGATTTGGCGGCACCGGTCTGGGACTGGCGATCAGTCAGCGCTTTGTCGAAATGCTCGGAGGTCGAATTACCATCGATAGCGAACCGGGCGCCGGATCCTGCTTCACCGTGTGGATACCCGACGTGGAGTTCAAACACCATGATAGCCAGGATACTGCTACCGGCCCCCAGATCCTCATCATCGAGGACACGCTGCCGGACATCTCCTTGCTCGAAAGATATCTGGCCCCGCTCGGCTACCGGATCGAGATCGCGCGAGACGGCGAACAGGGCTTGGCTTTGGTCCGCGAACGCAGCCCAGCGGCAATCCTCCTTGACCTTGAACTGCCCGGTATGGACGGGTTTGGCGTCTTAAAAGCACTCAGCGCCGATAAGGCATTGGCCACAATCCCGGTTATCGTCACTTCGGTGCATGATTCATCCGAACAAGCGCTCAAACTCGGCGCCCGCGGCTATATCAACAAACCGATCGATAGACATGTTCTTCAAGCCGCCCTCAGCGCCAATATCAGGGAGAATGGGCCTGGCGCAAAACAGACTGCGACAACCCTCCCCGTCCAGGCGGACAGCAGCTAGCCGGTAACGGGGGCTTAATAAATCAGTGCCTAAACTGGCCGATCAATATCGCTCCGATGGCCCTTCACAATACTGCCGAAGCTAGACCAAGGTCATACAATAAGGTGTCGCAATGACAACGATTCTTCTGGTCGAAGATAATGAGCTAAATCGCGACATGCTGACCCGTCGGCTCAGCCGGCGCGGCTACGATGTTGTGATGGCTGATAGCGCGCCGACGGCGGTCGAACAGGCCAACAAGACCAATCCCGACTTGATATTGATGGATGTTTCGCTCGGCGAAACCAGTGGCTTGGACGCAACGCGCGAGATCCGCGCCACACAGAATGGCAATCGCGTCCCCATCATCGCGCTGACGGCCCATGCGCTTTCCACCGATCGCGAACAATGTTTGGAGGCAGGCTGCGACGATTTCGAGACCAAGCCGGTCGATATGGACCGCCTTCTGCGCAAATTATCAACTTGGCTGGGTGAGGCGGCGGATGCCTGAAGCCGATGGCCATCTCCTCGTTGTCGACGACATTGAGGAAAATCGGGACCTGCTCCAACGACGTTTGGAGCGGCGCGGCTACGACGTCTCGGTTGCCGATAGCGGCCAAGCGGCTTTAAACGCGGTCGCCGGCGGCAATATAGATCTAGTGCTCCTCGACATCATGATGCCGGGTATGAGCGGGCTGGAGACGTTGGAGATAATGCGCAATACCAGCGACCAGGGCTCACTGCCGGTGATCATGGTTTCCGCAAAGAACGAGAGCGAAGACGTCGTCCAAGCGCTCGAAATGGGCGCCAACGACTATATTTCCAAGCCGATCGACTTTCCCGTCGCTTTCGCCCGTATTGAGACACACCTTTCACTCAAACGCGCCGACAACGCATTACGCAGCAGCGAAGAGCGATTCTCGCTCGCCATGGAAGGCGCGACTGAAGGCCTGTGGGACTGGAATCTAAAAGACGATGATATTTTTTATTCGGCCCGCTGGAAGGCCATCGTCGGTCATGACGATTCAGACCTTCCCAACCAAATATCCGAATGGTTCGATCGTATCCACGAAAAGGACGTCGATCGGGTGCGAACCGAGATCAACAAGCATCTCGATGGTATATCGCTTCGTATCGATACGACGTATCGCATCCGCCATGCCAACAAGACCCACCGCTGGGTTCGCACCGTGGGGATGGCGCGGCGCGATGGCGACGGCACCCCCATTCGCCTCGCTGGATCGCTGTCTGATGTGACCGAGCAGATCCTCATGGATCCCCATACCAACATCCCCAATCGGACCCATTTTCGCGATTCCATCGACCGGGCCATTGCGCGCAAGGAGCGCGACGATTCGTTCGACTTTGGCGTCATTATCTTTGAGTTGGATTCATATCAAGACTTGAAATCGAGTGTCGGCCACAGCGTGTCCGAGCAACTTCTGCAAGACTTCGCCCAGCGTTTGAAGGCGCATACACGACCCGGCGATACCGTCGCGCTGATCGGAGAATACTCCTTTGCCATGCTGACCGACGATATCGGCATGGTAGCCGATGCCGTGCGCATCGCCGAGCGTGCGCGCGGCATCGTCGAGGTACCGTTCGACATTTTCGGTGAAGAAATCACATCGACGCTCAGTGCCGGCATCGCCACCAGCTACACCAAGTATGACTCAGCCGAAGACATACTGCGCGATGCCACGCTCGGCCTGCGGTCAGCGCAGGAGTTGGGCGGTAATTGCGCGCAAATCGTAGATCCGGAATTACATGCTCAGGCGCTCTCCCGGTTACATCTGGAGGCGGATTTGCGGCGCGCCACGGTGACCGAGGCTTTCGAACTGCACTATCAGCCAATCATCGACTTCAGTCTCGGCAAGATCACCGGTTTCGAAACGCTGATCCGTTGGGATCGGCCCGACCATGGCCCGGTATCACCTGTCGACTTCATTCCCGTCGCAGAGCGCACGGCCTTGATCAACCCGATCGGAACATGGGTTCTGAATCAGGCCTGCCAGCAGTTGGCGGAATGGCAAAAAACGGTCTCTGGTACACTGGATTGCGTCCTAAATGTTAACGTCTCGCCGCGGCAAATCCAGCAGCCGAATCTGGTAAAGCAAGTCGCCGACGCGCTGGCCGATAACGGTATGGACCCCCGTAACCTCAAGATCGAGATCACCGAAAGCGCCGTCCTCGAGGACCTCGATAGTGCGGTTCGTACGCTTGAGGAACTTCATGATTTGGGCGTTCGTATCGCGATCGATGATTTCGGCACCGGCTATTCATCCTTGAGCACCCTGCTCCACGTGCCGATCGACACGATCAAGATCGATCGGTCGTTCACCTCGACCATCGAGAGCGACCCCAAGGCGCTGCAAATCGTCAACGCCATCGTCAATATGGCTGCCAGCCTCGATAAGGACATTGTCGCAGAGGGCATCGAGACCCAATCTCAAGCCGCGATCATTCAGGATATGGGGGCGCAGTTCGGGCAGGGATATCTCTATTCGAAACCCGTACCAGCCGCGCAAGCGTTCGAACTTTTGAAAGATCAGATCGCTAGCGAGCCCGCGCCGGCTATGTCGGTCGCCGTCTAATAGTTTCGTCGTCAAAGACGCCGGCACCGATCTCCAGTTTCACCCGCCGCGCTCAATCACCCATTAACATCGATCACGGTACGTCCGCGCACCTGGCCTTTAAGGATTTCTGTGGCCAGTTGAGGCACATCGGCCAGGGGCCGCACACTTGTCATGGCGTCGAGTTTAGCCAACGGTAAATCATCGACGATGCGCTGCCATATGCGCTGGCGATTTTCCGCCGGCTGCATCACCGAATCGATCCCCAGCAAATTTACCCCGCGCAGAATGAAGGGAAGGATGGTCGTGTTCAGGCCGTTGCCCCCCGCCAAGCCGCAGGCCGCAACCGGCGCACCATATTTCATCTGCGCCAGTGCCGTCGCCAAGGTGGTGCCGGCAACGGAATCGACACAACCGGCCCAACGCTCTTTTTCGAGCGGCCGCGTCTCGGCGGCCGATAGAGTGTCGCGATCGATTATTTCCGCCGCCCCCAGATCGCTCAGATAAGTACCGAGTTCGCGGCGCCCGGTCGACGCTACGACCGTATATCCGCGCGCAGCCAAAATAGCCGTCGCGGTGCTGCCGACGCCGCCGCCCGCGCCGGTCACCAACACCTCGCCATTATCCCGTTCCAGCCCGTTCCGCTCCAACGCATCGACACACAACATGGCGGTAAAGCCGGCCGTCCCGACGGCCATGGCCTGAAGGGTCGAGATGCCGTCGGGTAGCGGCACCAACCAGCCAGCCTGTACTCGCGCCCGTTGAGCCAATCCACCCCAGTGCACCTCCCCGACCCGCCAACCGGTGAGAACGACCTTATCGCCGGGCTTATAGTCGGGATTATCGGAGTGCTCGACGGTGCCAGAAAAATCGATTCCGGGAACATGCGGGAAATTCCGAACGAGACGTCCTTTATTGCCGTCCACAATCAGGCCGTCCTTATAATTGACGGTCGAGTATTCCACCGCCACGGTCACATCACCGTCCGGTAAATCGCTTTCGGAAAGCGATTTAATATCAACGGTTAGATTGTCATCAACATTATCAAGGACGAGCGCTGTAAAATCGTTCGGCATGGGTGGTCAGTTTCCTGTATTTTCGCGTGGTATCGCCACACTTGGAATTGCAACATTTAGAATGACGCGGTACCACTTAATCTGCAAAAATCCAAGCGGTCTGGCTGGATCAGGCCGGTTGTAGAATCCATCGCGTCCTTCTTGTGCAAGGTTTAGCGTGGTTATTGTTGGGGGTAGACGCCATGAGGCTCGGCGCCAAGACAGTAACGTTTTTGACGGCCTTAGTTTTGGCCAGCACATCGGTCGCGCCCGCAGCGTCGGCCGACGATCCAAGCTTTCTCAGCTTTGGCGTGGGTTGGTATGATTTCAACGACGATCGTGATGCCGTCGATCTGCGGGTCGAATATCGCTCAAAAGCCAAATTTCTTGGCTTTATAAAACCCTGGATTGGAGTTGAGGTCACATCCGACGCCGCCGCCTATGGCGTTGCAGGCGTTCTCAGCGACATCTATTTCGGCCGCCGCCTTGTCTTGACCCCAAGTTTCGGCGTTGGCGTTTACGCCGATGGCGACGGCAAGGATCTGGGAAGCGCAATCGAGTTCCGCTCTCAGTTGGAGCTCGGTTACCGGTTCGACGACCGATCGCGGCTATCGGTAGCGGTCAGTCATATTTCCAATGCCCATCTGACCAATCAAAACCCCGGTACCGAGATCGCGACGATTTACTATCACGTCCCGCTAGACCGCTTCTGACACGAGGCCAGATATCGCCAAAAAACGCCCCATCACGGGGCGTTTTCTTTTATGGCCTGCCTATCAGCGGCTAGCGCAGACGCTCGAGTACCGACACATAGTTCGAGACCGCCGATCCGCCCATATTGAACACACCGGCCAGATTGGGATCGGGAAGCTGCATATCGCCCGCCGTACCGGTGAGCTGCATCGAGGCAATAATGTGCATCGAGACACCGGTCGCGCCGAGCGGATGGCCTTTGGATTTGAGCCCGCCGGACCGGTTGATCGGCAACTTACCGTCGGCCGCCGTCCAGCCTTCCATGATCGCTTTCTCGCCCTCGCCGCGCGCCGTCAGACCCATCGCTTCATAAGTCAGCATTTCAGCGCTTGTAAAACAGTCATGGACCTCGGCGAAACCAAGATCTTCTAAACTGATATTGGCTTCTTCAAAGGCTTGCGCCCAGGCTTTGGCCGGGCCCTCGAAATCGATGATATTGCGCCGCGACATGGGCATGAAGTCCTGCACATGCTGGGCCGCCCGGAAATAGATCGCCTTATCCATTTTCAGCGCCGTGTCCACATCGGCCAGGACCAAGGCCGCCGCGCCGTCGGAAACCAACGAGCAATCGGTGCGCTTGAGCGGGCCGGCGACCACAGGGTTCTTTTCCGATACATTGCGGCAGAAATCGTAGCCAAGATCCTTTTGCATCTGCGCGTAGGGATTATCGCAACCATTCTTGTGGTTCTTCGCCGCGATCATCGCCAGGGCGTCGGACTTGTCGCCATAGGCTTGGAAATAGCGATCGGTGATCTGGCCGAATATCTCGGCAAAGCTCGAAGCCGATTCTTCGCGCAAATACGACGCCTTGGAAAGAATTCCACCGAGAACTTCACCGTTCACTTCGGTCATTTTTTCCACACCGACCACCAGGACGACGCGCGCCTTCTTGGCGGCGATGTGGTTCAAACCTTGGTAGAGCGCGGCCGATCCAGTGGCACAGGCATTCTCAACATGGGTCGCCGGCTTAAAGCGCAAATCTTCCGACGCTTGCAGGACCAGGGAGGCGGGAAACTCCTGGCGCACAAAGCCGCCCCCGAAGGTACCCAGATAGATGGCGTCGACGTCTTTTGGCTCGACACCGGAATCCCGCAGCGCGCCGGTAGCGACCTGGACGATCATGTCCTCTATGTCTTCGCCTTCATGCTTGCCGAATTTCAAATGGTCCCAACCGACGATACATGCAGTCATTTTATTCTCCTTAGCACCGGACCACGCGCGCTATGGCGCTGTCCGTAGAATGCCTGTGGGTTTTACCCCTTGGCAGGTTAATTAGGCTGCTCGGCGGGCATCGTCCAGAACATCGAACACATCGCCGCCCACACCAGAATTTCCAACAATATGGTGATTATGCCACAGCGCGTAAAACAGCAGCAACCAGGCAGCAAATCCCTGCCTTTTGCCGCGCCGTAGGTAGAGATTTTCGACTTTTTTCGGCTCGCAAATCTCCGCAATTCCCGGCTGACGGGCGACCAGCGGGCCAATTTCCGCCCCCCGGGCAAAAATCCACTCAGCCACCGGCACCGAAAACCCGCGCTTGCGCTCGAACGCCCCGGAGATCGGCAGGCGCGCATCGAGCCAGCGCCGCAGCAACCATTTACCCAGCCCGTCCTTGACCTTCAATTGATCCGAAAGCCGAAACGCCACAGCGGCAACCCGCGGGTCGAGGAACGGCGTGCGGCCCTCAACGCCATGCGCCATCAGGCATCGGTCGACCTTGGTCAGTAAATCATTGGGCAACCAATCGGCGCAATCGGCAGCTTGGGCAATTTGTAATCGGCTCATGGGACCTGAGATCAGCATCTCCTCGGCCGCCGATATGCCATCGCGCCAACCAACCGGAATTTCGCGCAACACATCCAAACCGTCGAGCATGCCGCGTGCCCGCATGCTGCGCCCACCCTGCCACCAGGGGCGGACCACGCTGCGATAGCGACCATAGCCGGCAAACAGCTCGTCGCCGCCTTCCCCTGTCAAAACCACCTTCAGACCGCTTTTGCGAACCGCTTCGCCCAGCAAATAGGTTGGCAGAATGGCGTAGTCGGCGGCCGGGTCGTCCACCGCGGCGGCAATTTCCGGCAAGCGCTGCCATAGGTCGTTCTGGCTGATCCCCACATCCACGGTTTCCGCACCCACCGCGTGGGCGATGCGCCGTGCATGGTCGCGCTCATCGGGCACCGAAGGATCGTCAAACCCGGCGGTAAATGTCCGTACCGGCTGTTCGTTTAATTCGGCCATCAACGCCAACAAAACCGAACTATCGACACCCCCGGAAAGAAACATGCCATAGGGAACGTCAGCGCGCTGATGAATTTCCACGCTGTCGTGCAGCGCTTCGTCCAGCAATTCCAAAGCCGTCGCCATATCCCAATCGGCTGGCGCCGTCTGCGGCAAGGCCGGTTTGCGACGGCGCGCCACGATGCGCCCATCGCGCACCACCAACGTTTCACCCGGTAGCACCCGCTGAATATTTTGAAAGACCGTGTCCGCACCGGTGGTGTACTGCAGCTGCAGCAATTCGGCGCGTGCCGTGGGGTTGATGGCGCGGTCCACCAGACCCGCTTCCAGCAGGGCCTGGGGCTCGGAGGCGAAACAAAAGCCGGCCTCGGTCTCCGAATAATAGAGCGGCTTTATGCCAAACGGGTCTCGGGCCAGGACGAGTTGGCCTTCGACCGGATCGTAGAGCGCGATTGAATACATGCCACGCAAATGGTCGACAAAGTCGAGGCCATGGCGCCGGTAGAGATGCAGCGGCGCCTCACAATCGGACGCGGTCGAGAAACTTGCGCCGCCAAGCTCAGTGCGGAGCTCGATGTAATTGTAGATTTCGCCGTTCGCGACGAGCGCCGCCCCACCGGCCTCGTAAAGCGGTTGATCGCCGGTCTCCAAATCGATGATCGCCAAGCGAGTTTGGGCCATGGCGAAATTACGCGAACTGTAGCGGCCTTCACCATCCGGCCCGCGATGGCGCACAGCATCGGCAAGCGCGCTGACCACCAGGTCATCAGGCGCGCTGCCATCGCGTGTCATCAATCCAACTATGCCGCACATTCGCGCCGCGCTTTATCAAAGAATGCCAAATACTGAGCCGTCACCGCGTCCTTGGTGAACTCGCGTTCATACGCCGCATACCCGGCAGCCGCCAGTCGCGCGGCCGCGTCGGGAGACGCCAATAAATCGTTGATGGCGCGTGCCAGTTCGCTAGGTTGATCAATCGGCACCAATATTCCCCGCTCGTTATTTCCAAGCAATTCCTGCGGGCCCGTGGCGGCGGTGGCAATAACCGGCTTCGCCGCCGCCCACGCCTCAAGGACGACGTTCCCCAGGGGCTCGTGCCGGGAGGGACAGATGAATATGTCGGCGGCGCACATCAACGCGTCGGAATCATCCCGCCACCCCAGAAAGCGAGTTCGGTCCGCAACGCCCAGTTCGCTCGCCAGCGCCTTTAGCGCGGCGGCCTCTGGGCCATCACCGGCGATCCACAACCAGGCGTCCGGCACCTCGGTCAAGGTCTGCAATAATGTATCGAACGCCTTATTCTCGTGCAGACGCCCCATCGCCACGAGTAACGGCGCATCCAACGGCGTATCCAAGCCGATTCGGGACAGCGGTTCGTTGCTGGGGGGATGAACGAAATTGGGTAGCAGCATGACCCGATCAGGATCGAAGCCTTCGGCGATGACATAGTCGACGATATCAGCGGTGTTGCCGACCAGATAATCGCAGTTGCTGTAGTATTTCAGGTCGTAATACCCACCAAGCCGTCCGATATGCGCGTAAACGCCCGGCGCGGCGGGGGTCGCCCAGGCGGCGCGGCTCATCCAGCTTAAAATCACATCCGGGCGAAACTTCGCGATCTCTCGCTGCAGCGCCGGCCGGGTGCGAAAATCCATCCGCCCGCCAAACGGTAGCTCGATGGGCGATACCCCAC
>JABDJY010000291.1 GCA_013003285.1 Alphaproteobacteria bacterium
TTGATTGTATATTTGACATCGGGGAGGATGGCATGTCGGTCGCGCTTGCATTTACCGCTACCAATGGTGAGGCCTATGAGACGCATATGGGTCGCTGGAGTAAACAACTGGCGGAACTGCTTCTTGATTTCGCCGAGTACAAGGAAGGCGAACAGGTTCTCGACCTGGGTTGCGGCACCGGTAGTCTGACCTACGCCCTGGCGTAGCGGGTCCAGTATCAGACCATCGTCGGTGTCGATCTCTCCGAAGCCTATGTGGAACACGCAAGGTCGCTGACCGACAATCCGCAGATTGAATTTCGTGTCGGCAGCGCGACCGATATCCCCCTACCCGACAACAGCGTCGATCGGGTGCTCTCGCTGTTGCTGCTATCGTTCGTCGAAGACTCGCAAGGTGCGCTTGCCGAGATGCGCCGCGTGGCGCGGCCGGGCGCGACCATCGCGGCCTCGATTTGGGACACCATGGGCGGTCACGTAACCAACCGGCTCTTCTGGGATGCCGCCGCTGTTTTCGACCCAAGGGCCAATGAGTTGCGCGCAACAAATTACACCAGGTCCTTGACCCAACCCGGCGAACTCGCCGCGGCCTGGCGCGAAGCCGGCCTGGAAAATGTCGAAGACGACATGCTGTTGACCCGCATGAACTTTAAGAACTTCGACGATTTCTGGCTGCCCAACCTGGGCAAGCAGGGACCGATCGCCGATTACGTCGAATCTCTGGAACCGGAAGCGTTCGAGAAGCTCAAATATCACATTCGGGAAGCCTATCTGGGCGGCTATGACGACGGCCCGCGTTCCTTCGCCGGCGTCGCATGGGCCGTTAAGGGAACTCTCCCGCAGGATTAGGGACCGCGCTTGAGCGTACCCGAACACGCAATCAGACACTGGCTCCAAAACGCCGTGTCGGCGGTGCATCGCACCGACGCCAAATGTAGCCTTTGCTACATTATGTTTCCTTATGGCCAATATTGACCTGCGGCAAATATAGCGGTTAAATTCGCCACCAAGGCGCATAAAGCGCCGATTGCAGGGTTGAATAGGCAGAGCAGATGATTTCCCGCTTGCTGCGGACCGTATCGAACCGTCGGGCCTTTTTAGGCGCGGGCGCGTTGCTGCCGCTGGCGCCGCTTGTCGCCGGCCTGGGCAACAGCGCCGCTGCCGGTGAACACGCACGCGTCCAAACCGCGTCTACTCACGCCGGCAACCATACCGGTGACCATGCCGGCGGCATGACGACGGTGGGCACTGTCGATCACGCGCGCAACGGCTTCGACCCCTACGATATGTTGACCGACTGGGAGACCGGCACCCTGTCGCGCGATGACCAAGGCCGCCCGCTACGCACATTCGATATCACGGCGGTCGATGTTGAAATCGAGATTGCGCCGGGCATCTTCTTCCCCGCCTGGACCTATAACGGCCGGGTCCCCGGGCCAGCCCTGCGGGCGACCGAAGGCGAGCAGCTGCGCATCAACTTCATCAACAATGGCAGCCACCCCCATTCGTTGCATTTCCATGGCATTCATGGCGCCAGCATGGATGGTGTCGCCGGCGCCGGGCTAGTCGGCCCGGGCGAGCATTTCGTCTATGAATTTAGCGCCCACCCGTTCGGCTGCCACCTCTATCACTGCCACGCGGTACCGCTGAAACGCCATGTCCATAAGGGCTTGTACGGCGCTTTCATCGTCGACCCGGATCCGGCGCTGCACCCCGAACACGAAGATGTCGCCCGCTCGCGCCAGCTCGGCGCGCTGGAGAATCAGGACTGGCAGGAGCTGATCATGGTAATGAACGGCTTCGACACCAATTTCGACGATGAGAACGAGATCTACGCGGTCAACACGGTGGCGCATGAATATATGAAGCGCCCGATCAAGATCGACAAAGACCGGCCGGTGCGCATTTACCTGATCAACATCACCGAGTTCGATCCCATCAACTCGTTCCATATCCACGGCAATTTCTTCGACTATTACGACCATGGCACGACGCTGACGCCGACCTCGAAGACCATCGACACGGTGATGCAGTGCCAGGCCCAGCGCGGCATCATCGAGATGTCGTTTCACGACCATGAGCCGGGCCGCTACATGTTCCACGCCCACCAAAGCGAATTCGCCGAACTCGGCTGGATGAGCTTCTTCGAGGTGGCGTAATGGGCTGGAACCGCCTGGCGATCGGTATTCCGCTGCTACTGCTGGCGGTGGTGGCATTGGCCGTCTTCGCCTTCGACCCGCTGGCGAAGTTCGGCGACGGCCTGCCGCCGGAAGAAGCCCTGGTGGTGGAGCGGGTCACCGCCGACACGGGCGGCATCGTCGCGCATATTCGCGGCGACGGGCGCGACCCTGTGCAAATCGCCCAAGTTCAGGTCGACGGCGCGTACTGGGCCTTCGCGCAAGAACCCACCGGGCCGCTGCACCGGCTGGCGGCGGCACAGATTACCGTGCCCTACCCCTGGGTGGCCGGCGAGACCCACCATATGCGTTTCGTCACCAGCACCGGCGCGACCTTCGAATACACGATCGATGTGGCGCGCACCTCGCCCGCGGCGAGCCCCAACATCCTGTTCAGCCTGGCGTTGTTGGGACTGTTCGTCGGCGTAGTACCGGTGGCGCTGGGCATGATGACCCTGCCGCTGCTGCGGCGCATGGGCAGCGAGGGTATCGTCTTCGCCATGGCGCTCACCATCGGCTTGCTGGCGTTTCTGCTGGTCGACACCCTGTCGGAAGGGCTGGAACTGGCGACCGAAGCGGCAAGCGCCTTCCAGGGCGATGTCGCGGTGTGGATGGCCGCGGCCCTGACCTTCCTGGGCCTCACCGCGATCAGCCGGCGGTCCAACCTGCCGACCGGCGGCGTGGCCCTGGCAACCTGGCTGGCGCTGGGTATCGGTTTTCATAATTTCGGCGAGGGTCTGTCGATCGGGGTCGCGCTCTCGGTCGGCAACGCCGCGTTGGGTAGCCTGCTGATCGTCGGCTTCACGGTGCATAATTTGAGCGAAGGCGTGGCCATCGTCGCGCCGGTGTCGCGCCGCAAAGTGACCTTCGCCATGCTGGTTGGCTGGGCGGCGCTGGCCGGCCTGCCGGCTGTGGCCGGGGCGTGGATCGGCGCCTTCACCTTCGTGCCCCATTGGGGCGCGGTATTCTTCGGCATCGCCGCCGGGGCGATCCTCCAGGTGATGATCGAGGTGGGCCGGACGATCTGGTCGATTCGCGGCAGCGAAAACGAAAGCGCCCCAGCAGGTACCGCCTTCGCCGGCTTCGGCGCCGGCGTATTGGTGATGTACGCCACCGCCTTCCTGGTGCAGGTGTAACCGTGGCCGAGCGCGATAAACCCACGGCGAAAGACGCCGCCGAGCTGCCCGATGACCTGCCCGACGAAATGATGGACGCGACCCTACAGGCCGCCCAGTTCGAGCGGGTGCGCACCGCCCAACAGACCGAAAAAGCCGAAGACTATGTGGAGATGATCGACGATCTGATCAACGCCTATGGTGAGGCCCGCGTGGTCGAGCTCGCCAAGCGGTTCGGCGTTTCCCACGCCACGGTCAACAAGATCGTCAAACGGCTGGCGCGCGACGGGCTGGTGCATACCCGCCCCTACCGGTCGATCTTCCTGACCGAAGAAGGCCACCGGCTGGCCGATGCCTCGCGCAAGCGCCACCAGATCGTGCTGAACTTCCTGCGCGCCATCGGCGTCAGCGAACGCGCCGCCGAACTCGACGCCGAAGGAATCGAGCACTATGTCAGCGACGAAACCCTCGCCGCCTTCGCCCGCATCGCGGCACAGACGAAGAAATAAGCGGCAACCACGAACCGGTTTCGTTTCAAACGACCCCCCCACCCCATCCCTCCCCCTCAAGGGGGGAGGGGGTAAATTATCGTCACCTCGCTATCATTCCC